>NZ_JAHLKN010000040.1:0-3816 GCF_021498065.1 Mycetohabitans sp. B3
AGCGCACGAGCACTCGGCTGTCGCGCTGTCGTGTCGTCTAAGTATTTGGCTAAGTTCGCTGGTGGCTCGGACTGTTGTCCCCGCGGCACAATGTCGGTCGTCATTTTTCGCTCTCCGATGACTTTTCATTCACATAGCACGCGATCTCACGAATGGTGGTAAAGCGCGTCCTCGGGTCGCTGACACCGACGATGAGGCCGAATTCGTCCTCGACAAATGAGACCAGGCGCATGGTGGCCAACGATGAAAGCAGCCCCGACTCCCTCAGATTGAAATCGTCAGCAATATCTGAGTGATTTCCTTTTAGGATAGTGTCGATCACAAAAGCACGAATTTTGGCTAAGGTATCCGACATGGGCTTCTCCTTTAATGGTCATGGATGACAAAAGTTCTGGCTCTTTGCCCCTACGCTCGCTTTGCCCGGTTTTGTCCAAGCCTCTGGGCAGTCATGTAGCGCTCTACCCAATGGATGATTTGCCAGTGACAGCGTTAAGTGCTGTAGAGGGGCATGGTGCGCAACGCTTTGTATATTGAACAATCGCCATAGCCGGTGCGCTAACGCACGCATTGGGGCGCCTTGATACGAGGTGAGCAAGCGCGGTACCCGCTGGGACCCTGTTTAGTCAATTTTGGCCTATTCATGAGAAACCCTATACTGTTATGTCCCAGCAGGCACTTTTGGTTGATCAGTGCGGCCCGATACACCATGGTTAGCCAGAAGATACGCCAACTGACGACGCGGAATACCGAAAAGAGACTAACCAGCCACTTTACTGTGCGCAGTAGTGTGTCTTGCAGCTCGATTTCAGGATTTTGTGAAACACTTCAATTTTTTATTGCAAGACATAGCAGTTGAATTTTTCGACAACCTGCTTGCGAGAAGTGGCAGACAAATGGGTGGCCAGCTTCCATTCGATGCGCTTCCTGCCTGTGGGAACCGTTCGTGCAAAGGCATGCATCACTGTCCATTCCAGGGCGGGATAACGACGCTGCTTGTCCATTGGCGGTAGTACGGTCATGCGGGGCGATATCGAAGTTCCAAGTTGCCTGCTTAGCTGCGCCGTTCTGGTCACGAATGGTGACCTGAGAAACGCCCTTAAGCTGTACTTCATTCATCTCGTGGGCGATCGTGTGAACCGCACCGGGTTTGGTGGAGGCTCCAACTCTTGAGAAAATGGAGCCATGAACAAGAAGCCAAGCAAGTTTTCCCCGGAAGTGCGAGAGCGCGCAGTGCGCCTGGTACGTGAGCAGCGTAGTGAGCACCCGTCGATGTGGGCGGCGGTCGAATCGATTGCACCGATGATCGGCTGCACGCCGCAAACGTTGTTGGATTGGGTCAGGCGTGAGCAGGTCGATCGCGGGGAGCGCGATGGCGTGAGCACCGCCGAGCGCGAGCGTATCAAGGCCCTGGAGCGTGAGGTCAAGGAACTGCGCCGTACCAACGAGATTCTCAAGCTGGCGAGTGCGTTTTTCGCGCAGGCGGAGCTCGAGAGCCGATTCAAGTCCTGAAGGCCTTTGTCGATCAGCATCGCGACACCTTCGGGGTCGAGCCGATCTGCAAGGTCTTGCGGATTGCCCCGTCGGGCTACCGACGCCATACGGCGCTGCTTCGCGACCCGTCCAAACGCTGCGCTCGTGCGAAACGCGATGAGATGCTGCAACCCGAGATCAAGCGTGTTTGGCAGGTCAACATGCAGGTCTATGGCGTGCCAAAGGTCTGGAGGCAGATGAACCGGGAAGGCATTGTGGTGGCACGCTGTACGGTCGAACGACTAATGAGGCGGCAGGGCTTGCGTGGCGCGCTCCGCGGCAAGCGTGTGCGCACAACGATTGCCGATATGAGCGCGCCGCGCCCGCTGGACCGGGTCAACCGCCAGTTCAAGGCTGACCGGCCGAATCAGCTCTGGGTGTCAGACTTCACCTATGTTTCGACATGGCAGGGCTGGTTGTACGTGGCGTTCGTGATCGACGTGTTCGCCCGTCGCATCGTTGGCTGGCGCGTCAGTTCGTCGATGAGCACGGAATTCGTTCTGGATGCACTTGAACAGGCGCTGTACGCCCGCCAGCCAGGCAACGACGGAACACTGGTCCATCATTCAGACAGAGGGTCGCAATACGTCAGCATTCGGTATAGCGAACGACTGGCTCAAGCAGGCATCGAGCCATCGGTAGGCAGCCGTGGTGACAGCTACGATAACGCGTTGGCTGAAACGATCAACGGCCTGTACAAGACGGAACTGATTCATCGGCGTGCCCCTTGGAAAACAAGGCAATCCGTCGAATTGGCAACGCTGGAATGGGTCGCCTGGTACAACCATCATCGGCTGATGGAACCACTCGACTATATCCCACCCGCCGAAGCTGAGGCAAACTACTACAGGCAACTCAGAAATACCGCTGGTGTGCCCACATTAACTTAAACCAACCGGCCTCCACCAAACCCGGTGCGGTTCAGTGTGGCTTTGGATTGCAAACTTTAATTTAATTTTATCGTTTCATTCGTTCAAGATCTGTCGCCTTAAGCGAAGATAATAGGTTTGAGTGCATCATGGCGAGCGCTTTACAGTCTTTCAACAGGCGCTAAACGTTGCGATGACCTGAATCGTTGTAGCGGCTCCTGACAGCTGGGCACGGTGCTTGCGCGACATGAAGCAGTTAGCGTCGAGCTGATGGAGCCGGGAGCGGGTGCTTTGCCGTAGCCGTATGGCTAAATACAATAAAAACGATGTCTGAAGGGAAAAAGGAAGAAGTACCCCAGTACTGAACCCCAAGACGCTGCGCCTGTACGGTGCAGGTGCTGGTCCTGTTCTTTTTAACTGTCTTGCTTGGCCGACTGTAATGCCAATCCACGCGCAGTGTCACGCGCGTTATGTCCAGTGTTTTCGCTAAAGTTTGACATAAATTGATCGTGGCGTACTCACTGGCTGGCTAAGTAGCACGAGTGGCGCACTGACGCGTGCCGACGAGTGGCCCTGATCGCCGCAGTGAATGGTTAAGGATTGCACGCGACGTATCATAAAAGCCGTATTGGTTCCCGGCGAGCAACGATAGGTTCTGATTGCGTCGTCGTATCGTTTTGTACAACTATTAAATATCAGGCTGCTCGGTCGCTTGAATTGGAGTTTTGTTACGGGTACTAGCATCACGCCCGTTACGTATGCATTAACCACTGCCCAAACGGAGATCTGGCTCGCGCAGCAACTGTATCCAGACAGCCCTGTTTACAACATTGCGCAGTACACGATGATCGATGGCGCGATTGATGCGGCCGCCTTTGAAGCGGCATTGCGTCAAGTCATCGATGAGGCCGACACCCTACGCTTGCAATTTGTCGATAGCGATGACGGGCTGCGGCAGAGGATCGGTACACCCGCATGGTCAATGCCGGTGCTGGATCTGACGGCACAAGCTGATCCTCAGGCAGCGGCCGACGCGTGGATGCAAGCCGATTATCAGCAATCGGTCAATCTGACGCAGGGGCCGCTTTTTTGCTATGCGTTGCTGAAAGTGGCGCCTGCGCAATGGATTTGGTATCAGCGCTATCACCATATCATGACGGATGGATATGGTCAGTACCTGATCGCGCAACGCGTTGCACACGTGTATAGCGCGCTGTGCGCGGGAACGGCGCCGGCGGCATGTGATTTTGGTTCAATTCGACAGCTATTAGAGAGCGATGCGCAATATCAGACCTCCAACCAGCGGGAGAAGGACGAAGCGTATTGGCTCAAGCACTGCGCCCATTGGCCTGAGCCGGCGACGCTGGCAAGCCGCGCAGCCCCTGCTTTCCAGCAGCGGCTGCGTCAGACGACTGAC
>NZ_JAHLKN010000041.1:0-9471 GCF_021498065.1 Mycetohabitans sp. B3
TACGCATGATAGCCTCCGTTGCGTTCGCCTTGATTCACTTAAGCTTACAACTTAAGCTTTGGTTAGTCTCGCGCTACATAGGATCTAAATAATGTTTGGCTACACAAAGCTAGTAGCGCGATGCCCATGAAGGGCATCAATGAGAAGCTAAAAAATTCCTTGAATTGGGTAAAAATAACCAATAGCTTTTTTCAAAAGACTAGCGCTGTGTCAGATAAAGATCGCGACGCTTTGCAGACTAGAGTAAACAATCTGCTTGGGCAGCTCAGTCGTGCGAAAAGCGCCATTAATAGATCGCGCCTCGATATTATCGTAAACGGAAATCTAAATAGTAATGAAAATCGAGTCGAGCTGGATCATAGATTAAGAAAAGCCTTCGGTGAGGTTATTTCGGAAATTAATTTGTCAAAAGAAAGAATTCATAAAACCGCGCAAGCAAACCCTTACCAAAGAAATGGTTCTCTGCCTAAAACAGGGCTATCAAAAAATCAGTATGTTGATTTAATGAAGAAGCTTGACGTTGTTGAGTCGGATATTAAATTAAAGCTAAAAACAACCAAAAGGATAATCGACGATTTGTCTAAGTCATAATGCGCTTGTGCAATGCCGTGGATTATTAATAGGCGAGACGGATGGTTAGGCTGCGTCAGCCTAACCATCCGTCTCGCCAAGATTGACGTTATCTCATTGCCGACGCAGCCGTGCCTTGATCCAATCGACGATGGGCCGACGACGGCGCTCGCTATCTGCGTGGCCAGCCGTCTGGCGTTGACTCGGAACTTCCCACCATGTCACCGGTGACGGGTCAGGGTCAAGGTTAAGTAGCGGAAAGGGATTCAATTCGGCCCGTTTATCGCGGATGCGAGCCTGTATGGGTAAAAACAGCGGTTCGTGTCGGCCGCGGGACATCGACTCGGTCGAGAGGTGATGGTAGGCGGTTAGGCCCTATGCGCTCAATCGATGATAGTCGACCTCAAAATGATGAATCATCTTGTCTTGCTAATCTCGGGAAGCAGGTCAATGTCGTGAAGGAGAACAGATTACATTCGCGTTGAAGCAAGCAGAGCTGGACACACCAGTGGCTGAGGTGTGCCGCAAGATGGGCATCAGCGACACGTCCATGCCGCCGTACTTCGAGCGCCACTTGTAGAACGTCGCCGTGCTAATGCCCAGCTCTCGGCACAGATCCAGTACCGCCAGCCCTGCCTCCACGCGCTTGAGCGCCTCCATGATCTGGCTGTCCGTGAATCTCGACTTCTTCATTGCGTAGAACTCCCTTAACAAAAAAATTCTACTTCTGATTTCATCGGTTTTTTGGGAGGGGGGATTACCTCACCACTTCGACATGCTAACGCACAGGAGATCGCCCCGCGTAAGACATGTGGTTTACTGCGCGCTCACCGACCACCGGTGCGCGCTCCTGTGCGTTGGCCGGCGAAATGTGCACCGCCTGCAGTAGGCCCAGCGTGTCCACAGCCATATAAACTTTGCTGCCTCGCTTGCGCTTATGACCGGCGTAGCCCGCACGCGGACCATTCTCGCACGTAGGGTGTGTCCCTCCAGGATAACCACGCTGGGCTGACCCCTGACGCTGTTGCGCCACGCGCAGCACCGAACGCAAATCGTGGACCATCGCTTCAAAGCAACCCGCGTTCAGCTAACGCTGCGTTTGCTGGTAGACCCGTTCCTACGGCGGAAAGTTGGTCGGGAGCATACACCACGATGCACCAACCCGCGCCATCCAGTGCAGTGCGTTTAACATTTCTTGCAGTTCATTTCGATGCTGCAGTGCGTCTTCGTTCATTAAAATTAGATATTGTTGCTACCGGCCTCCAAATGACTAAAGTTGGCTGTTACTCGTTCCCGGCAGTTGATAATTCAAGCTCTATTTTGTGGCTGGGCTTTTTGCTGCAAGACGAGGGTAACGTCGCAGCATGGCCAAATGACTTTGCCCCTGACGCCAGCAAATCGAGGCAATCAGCTCGGGATGACTCGCGACTTGGCCGATCTGATTGGCGTGTCCTTTTGCCGAATTCTAAGATTAACCCTATAAGGTTGGATGGGCCTTCGCGTCGAAGGCGCTTGATTCGATTATTCGCTGCCTCCACAGCCACTCCAGAAGCTGTTGTGCTTTTTCTGTTTTCATTGATTTGCCGAGAAACGCAACCAGCTCAAAAGGATGCGTCGCCCTTGTCAACATCTCAAGGAGTGGAAAAAGCGCCACGCCATTCCAAAACGCGACTGGGCGATCGAGACTTGGATGCTGCAAGGCGGGCTGAGCGGTGACACGGTCGCCTTTCGCACAGGGGATCACGACAATGTCTGTATTCCGAGTGAACTGAATCGGCCTGTGCAAGGGAAACTGAGGTACAGGCACATTCGGCTGCCGCGGAATCGACGAAAAATGCGCCAATTCGGCTTTCAGCGCACGCGTCATGATGTCCACGCGTGCTGCAGCCTCGTTACTGGACGAAGCCGTCGCAACCGTATCAGAAGTCAACGCTGGCATCGAGCGCTGGCGCCAGAAATGCGATTCACTACACCATGTTTGACGATAGTATCCAGTGCTCCATGCGAGGTGACGCGCAGCGCCTTCGACCAAACGCGATTCGTAAAAGCGCTGTGCCAATTCTCGTTCCGAGGCATTGCTCGCCCGGCACCACGTGTTCAGAGCAATCGCGGCCTGGAGGGAGAATCGCATGGCTTTTTCGACACCCGAAGACGAAATCGGGTCGAGCGCGAACGCAGCATCTCCGAGCTTGACTCGCCCAGCCTGCCAGGAGAGCACATCGACGTAGGGCGTCGATACGCACATCCGTGGCGAGGCGCACCATGGTAAGCTGGCCATGTCTTGAAACAACGCGCTCCGTGAGCAGGCGTTGCGCAAAAGAAACTCTGGTCCGCGCTCGCGTGTGTATGGATCGAACGTAAACATGACACGGTAACGGCCGCCCGGCAATGCAGCACCCCACATCCATCCGTCATCGAGCGCCTCCACGCGAGTGGCGAAATCAGCTCGCGGAGCCAGCGTTTCCAGCTCGATTTCGGCCCATACTGTGGACAGCCTAGGCGCATGCAAGCTTTGTGGTACACGCCGGTTCTGCCGGCCCTGGGCTTCGAGCAGCACGTGTGCCTCTGCGTGCCACAACCTGCCGGATGTCGCTATTTGCGCATGCCAGGCACCGGGCTCTCCGTCGATTTGCCCGAGGCTCGCCGGTCGCAAGACTTCCACACCGCGCGCCTGGGCTAAACGCAGAAGAGCTTCATCAAACGCGGCACGCTCCACGACGGCGCCGTCGTGCGCAACCGTCTCGATCGTTTTGCTCGTCCAGCGCACGTGCGTGGGCTTACCGGCGAGGATGGGGACGGTCTCGAGTGCATCGTTCGCGTCGAGGTAATCGATGATGTTCCTGACACCCGGTGTAAGTGCCTCCCCTATTTGCGGACGAGGCCATGACTGGCTTCTTTCAACGAGCAGCACACGATGTCCGAGATGGTTCAAGCGAAGCGCCGAGCACAGACCGGCAGGACCGGCGCCGATCACGAGCATGTCGAACTTGCGATTCACACCGTTCCTGTGCCGCTCGACGACGTGCCCGGCGGATTGGCAAACCAAGTAGGCGCATAGCGCGCCAGCCTGCCGTGTGCACCGATTACATAGTGCAGCCAGCCGCGGATATAATCGCAGGCGCTGCGTCCGCGCGCAAGGACTTCATGGTGACATCCGCCGCCACAGAGGTAACGCGCCCAACATGCGTTGCAAGGCCACTGCCTATGCACGTGACGCTCGGCAAGCCAAATCGTCTGACGTACATGATCGACACCCGTAGAGAGATGGCCCATGGCGCCGGCCTCATCGCCTACGAAGCGGTGGCAAGCTGCCAGCTCGCCAGCGGCGGATACGCCGAAATATCCCGCACCCGCACCGCACGGATAAGGCCGATGCGTGCCGCGCTGGATTTCGCGCAGCGCGTTCTGCATGTTCAGGAAAGGATAGCGCTCGCCGTGCATGACTTTCTGCTCGAACGCGAGTCCACACGCGATCATCTCTTGCAGCATGTTTGCCATGTCGTCGGGCTCCATTTCTGCGCGGCCGTTCGAAGCACGCAGCAGCGGCGAAAATCCAACGCTATGGAACCCCATGCCGATGAAGGTGTCGAGCGTGCTCGGCAAATCGAGATTGAAGGGCGTGACGGTCACGCGAGCCGAGACCTGCATGTGGCGCTGACGGGCAAGCAGGGGGGCCAAGCGCTCGACGATGGCGTCGAAGGAGCCCTTGCCGCCCTTGAACGGACGCAACCGATTGTGTACGGGCGCAGGGCCATCGAGGCTGACGGTGACGGCAAAACCGTGTTCCTCGAAAAAATCCGCGTCGTCTTCCTGCAGAAGCGAGCCGTTCGTGGTGACCGAGAAATAGCAGCGTACGCCGCGCGAGCTTGCGCGCTCACGCGCATAAGTGGTCGCCGCACGCAGCACCGCACGGTTGGCGAGTGGTTCCCCCCCCATGAACGCCAGATTAATCTTGCCGCCTTCGTTCACTTGTTCGACCAGTAAATCGACTGCTGCGAGCGCTGTCGCGAGCGGCATGTTCTGCGCCTTGCCGCCGAATTCTCCCTGCTGAGCGTAGCAATAGGTACAGCCGAGATTGCATTTCTGCGCGACAGCAAGTGACAACGCGTGCACCGGTGCTTCGGTCAAAGGCACGTCGTCAATCGCGGGCATCATATCAAGTCCACAGTGTGCGACCAGCGCGGCGACAGCCCCTGCGTCCATCTCTTCGAGTGCCGTTCGAAACGCGTCATGCAAATCGCGCGGTACATGAAATAGGCGGCTTCCGTTGACGAGCAGCAGTTGCGCTCCCTCCGCATCTTCGACTACATGAATCTCGGGATGCCGGGGGCGCGACGCGTCGGCGATGCGTGCGGTCATCGCCGACGCCAGAGGCGCAAGCTGTAGCCCTGCGTCCTTGATCGACGTCGGCCGGGCCGCCACGAACGATTCACCAATGGCGTCAGGTTTCATTGGCATCCTTGCCGCGTATCACGAACTGAAGATCCTCCTGCCAGGATCTGAACAGATCGTCGTAGGACCACAGCCGCGAGTCGACGCGATTATCCGGCACGTACGTGCCGGTGCGACGCTTGGACAGCCACATGTCGCCGCGCGCCAGCCCGTCGTCGCCAGGCTCGACGTTGATGAAGTCGGGGCGCGACGCGGCCCAGTAGTAGCACGCGCATTCGCGATAATCGTTCTGCCAGGGCGCACAAAGGCCTTGCGTCAATTCGCCTGGTTGGAGCATCTGGGGATTGAAGCTGGCCGTCTCGCCATCGAAAAAGCGCCTCAGGATGAGCGTCTCCTTCAAGGTCTTTGTTTTATTGGGAACGTATAACACCTCGTCGATGGCGTTTGGGTAATCCGTGAATTCACATTCGACTGGCTGCCCCTGTAAGTGAACGATACGGGCGATGGAGTTGGACCATTCCATAAACGACACCGCATTGGGATTGGATGCGCTGGCAAGCGTGATGGGATCTCCGCCCGGAAGAACCGGTCCGCTCGTGGCAACCATCGTAGTAACCATCGGACCGCCATTCGGATCGCCAAAGCGCAGCAGGCGACGCGTTTTAAGATGCTCGTAGCATGAATCCGCATCGATCACGTAATTGTTGTTCTCGACCAGTGTGATGCCTTCGAATGCGCGTCGCCAGAGGTTGCGGAAATCGAACTCCAGACCGGGAAAGCAATTCGAAATCGCGCTGCGCGGCAGAACCGAAGCTGGGTTGCCCACACCGCGGTGGTGAATCTGCGCGGTCAGATTTTCGGCACGGATCTCACGGATTTGCCTGTCGTGCTGTTGCAGGCTATTCGAATCATTAGTCGACATACTTATCTTCCTTCGGATCAGGTTGTCCAAACATCGCGTCGCGTGCCGCTTTGATCACGAGGTTGATGTGGCGGCGCGTGAGCGTCAGGCTGCGGCCATCCGCGCCGCGCATCAAGGCCGGCATCTTGCGCAATCCCTCCGCTGTCAGATCACCGATCTCCTCGGGCTGGCGCAAGACCTTGGCGAACCATGGTGCGCCGCCGGCCAGCAATGTGCTGAACACGCGCTCGTGCAGCGCGCGCAGCGCGAGATTGTCGACAATTGATTCGGCAGCAATCGGCTCGTAATAGCGCTCGAAGTCGGCGGTGTTCTGCCTCACCATGGTGCTTGCGACGTTGAATTGCCCGTTGACCGGATTACCGTTCATAACGGCCGTGTTCATCAGGCGTATCATTTCCAGCGCGCGCAAGACGATCTTCGTGGCTTCATCGATCGATACTTCTTCCTCGTCAACATTGTGACCGTAAAGAATCTGCTCCATCTCGTCGGAGACCACGCGCACCGGCAGCGTATCAGGCGCATAGGCCGGCGGCCCGGCACCAATATAGCCGTGCGCATGCAACTCACAGCCGTCCTTCTTCATTAACACGACTTGAACGTAGCCATCGCATTCGTCGTCGACATAGCCCCAGCTAACCTGATCTCCATTTTTGCCGGCATATCCGGCGAAAATCTGCGCGGGGTTGGTCGGCGCAGGATGATCCTGCGTAGGGCCGCCCGCTTCCCTGAAGCCGAGCCACTTGCCGGGCTTTTCATCGTAAAGCAGGAGATCGTCGCGATCGATGACGGGGTCGTCGCTCAGCTCTGTTTCGTTTTCGTTGTCCGAAATACGACGTTTCATGCGCGTACCGTACACGATGCCGGCTGCAGGTGTATAGCGCAGGCGGATTTCAGGGAACAGTTCTGTCGGCTTGATGAATTGGATGTAGCCGAGCGGAAGGTGCCGTCCAGAGCGGAAGTTTCTGCACTGGCCTTTCATCGCGTGCCGCTTATGGTCCCTGAGGTTGGTTAGTTCGGCGTAGATCTTGTCGTTCGGGTCGTTGGTGCGTCGGTATATCTTGATATTGCCGAGACAGATATTCCAATGTAAGGCGTTGACGTCCAGTTGTTCCTTCTTAAGTAACTCGAGTGTGAGCGGCTGCAGCCTATCTGGCTCCTCCTGCGTGCGTGCAAAAACCTCGAGGAAAGGCGCAACCGGCCGCACCTTCTTATCCTCATCCTTGAAACGAATCTTGTCAGGTACGTAGGACCGCACAATTTCACCGCTCTCGTGATTCACTTCCAGCGTTGTGCACGGCACAATGCGGCGATAATCGAGCGGGTTGTTGGGATTGACATCAAGCTTGAACGCTTCTAGCGGCGTCGCCGCGGCGCCTAGCCTTCCGACCGCAATGGGCGGCAGAATTCGAAGTTCCAGTATCGGCATGTTTGGCTCCTAGAGTAACGCCAGGTCGACTTTGCCAGACAGGATGCGCCTGGCGATGGCGGTTATATTCTTGTCGGCTTCGCGCAAACTGTGCAAATACGGATGGTGTACGGCATCGGTTTGGGCTAGCAAGTTCGTCACCAAGTTTTCCGATGCCGCTAGTAGATCGAGGTGCCCGCGCCACCGGTTCGCCTCACCAAACGGACTGTTGAGCGTATAGGGCACCTGGAATGGCGGCCCCGCAAGCGGTGCGCCCGACGCCGTCGACACGGGCAACTGCATTAGGATCTCAGAGAGCGCACGCAGGTTGTACATTTCCCCGAACGCGGCATTGATGATCGACCCGCGCGGCGTGAACTGTCCTGCTGCCCTGAGCTCACCGTAAAGCGTGAAACTGTGGATCAGGTATTGCAACAGCATGCGATAACGCAAGTTAAACAACGACGCCCACAACGCCGTCACCGGCTCGGTGATGGCCGTCGTCGGTGTGCCACCCTGCTCCGGCTCGAGGTCGGTATTGAGTGAGACGTAGGGGTTAACTGCGACAGACCGTGAAGGCTGCCAAGCGGCGTGCGCGCCCGACGACGCTGTTCTTGTGTCGTGTAGCGTAACCGCCACTTTCGGATAGGCGTCCTTCCAGGTTTGTTCAAGAAAGTCGCCGGGACGTGCGGCATTCCAAACATCTTGGCCGTGCAGTTGGCCTTCGAGGGCGGCGCGCATTTCCACATAGATCCGCAAAAAGCGAACGAAATGTGAGGGATTCGTGCCGTGCGGAGCCTCCCCTTGCTTGGCAATCGCCTTCAGTGCGTTCACCGCGTCGTCGCGCGAAGTCGCGGGCATCACAAGCACGTCCGGCGTGCCTCCCAGCGACCGCCGGTCGCTGCTGCCGCGCTGCCCCCCGTGGTAGCCACGGCCCCACTCAGCGAAATCCGCCTGGCAGCGGTAAGTGTCGGCCTGAAAGACTTCATCGGGTAGGGAATTGACGAGCGGAATCAGCGTATTGAACAGTTCCCCGACATGATGGGGACAAGGTGCCTGCGCATCGACGCGTCTGCGGATTTCCTCCCCCAGTGCACCGCCGTCCCAGTTGACTGGTGCTTCCGCGTAGACGTATTTCGCGAGCGAATTCAGCGTCAGCGGTTCAAGCATGAAAGGAAAAGGATAGAACGGCGTGTCCCAAGGATAATCGTTGCGCTCGAAATGTAAAGGCGAGCCGATCAGGCGCAGCACGTTTTGCACCGTGATCAAATGTCCCATCTCCTCCTTGGCAATGCCGAGGATAGTTTCTTGCCAATTGCGAACCGCGTCGTGAAATTTGGGCGGCACCTGCGGGCCGCCCAAGGAGTAGCCTGCATATAGATACTGCACCATCAGGCAGTGCTCGATTTCCGCGTCGATGGACAACAAATAAGTGACGTAGTCGCGCGCAGAAAATTCAAGCGCGAGTAGATGCTCGATAGAACCGCCCTCGGTAGTCAAGCCACTTGGCGCCAGTTTTACTAATGATTGACCGCCAAGTGCTAGATGCCGCCAAAGTCTGAAAGATTGCATTGCCGCTCCTTATTGCCAACGTCGGGAAAAGAGGGTCGTGCGAAACTACAGGAAATGGTCGGTATTAGGGGAGGGGATCTTTGTTGCATCCCCTGTTGGCTGCTTTGTAACACACGCTGTCAGAGGACGCAACTAAATTGGCTTAGTTATGGTTAACTAATTTTGGACAGTCAAATAGTTTTTTCTCCGCAGATTTGGCCTCGAAAACGGCGGGCGACCGATAGTCCCAATGTTGAGAGCACCGCACGTAGTTGTAGAAGCCGATGAGGCGACCCAAGAACGCATCCAAAGGCTTTCGGGGTTTATCTCCAGCTAACGACGGCAACGCTGCCTCAGCGCGTGTCAACATAGGACTTAGCGTTGAGTCGTAACATAAGTGTCCGGATCGGTCGCGAAGCTGGTAATCACGGCCTCCTGCTTTTTCGCCATTGAGGACGAACCGAGGAAGAATTCCTTTGCGCCCAAGACCATCGCGATCAGTACGCCCTCAATATTGCCGAGTACGATAAAAGCAGGCTTCTGAACCTCTATGTGAAAGAACAACAAACAGAAGTGCGCGCCAATCACCAGAAATAGGGCGCCTGTGTATAGATAGGCGAGGTTACGCGGG
>NZ_JAHLKN010000042.1:0-17373 GCF_021498065.1 Mycetohabitans sp. B3
ATGCCGATCATCCCCGGCTAGATTACGCCGATCCGTGACATGGCGTTCAGGCGATGGCATCCCGTTATCTTGGCCTTCTGCCGCCCAGTGCCCTCCGGAGCGATGATGATTCGAGGCTTGCCCGAGATCGGCGATAGGCTGACCTATGCTTGCTAACCGGCCTGCGGCCACATGAGCCTTTGTATAAAAAGCGAATGTCGGTGACGGCGTCACGGCGTCTTTTTGAGCGCACGCGTGGGCGGGCGCGGCCGCGGCCGCCTAATCGGGCCCGAGGTCTGGCCTGATGCGGACTGGGTGGGTCTGCGCTGCCGTACGCGCCGCGCTTTTTCAGCGTCGGCGTTCGCGCGCTGCAGCGCGGCTAAGTTGCCTTCCAGCATGCCAATGTGCTGGCGTGCGTCCCCCAATTGCGCCTGCAGCGCTTGCCGCTCAGCGCGGCGCTGCGCGTCACTTTCGTCGGCGCGTCGCACTGCCGCATCCCGTTCCTTGATCAGGCGCGCGCTGGTGCGGCGCTCATGCATGCTGCCTCAGCCGCCGCCAGCGCGGGCTCCAGTTCCGGCAGGCGCGCCTGTGCAGCGAGCAGCGCCGCGTGCGCGGTGGCCGCGGCTCGCTGCTTGGCAAGGCCTGTGCCTCTCCGAGGTCGCCAGCGGCACCATGGGCAACTTCTGTCGGCACCTGTCCCCGGATGGGCAGGACCAGTGGTGACTTGACATTTTGTGTAAAGGGCAACACGCGCAGGTCGTGCCGGCGTCGCCGGAACTGGTCAGGCCGGGTGCCCACGTAGCGAGCCGGACGCGGGCCGTCGTTGATTTTTTGGTCCAGCCGCGGGGCAATTCATGGCGCACGGCACGACGGCGTCTGACAAGAAAAACGCAGATCCAGCTGCGTAGAAAAACCGCAAAGTATTATGCGCGGGTAGCACGAGATGAGCTGATGAGTTAGCTGAACCTCGGGTTGTAAGCCGGAAACCACAAAAATTTCCGTCAATGCAGCGGCTGTGCCACCAGGCGCACGCCCAAGGCAGCACAAACGCGGCTGATCGTCTCAAAGCGCGGCGCGCTGCCAGGCCGAAGCGCTTTGTACAGGGCTTCGCGTGCGATGCCAGAGTCTTTGGCCACCTGCGCCATCCCCCGAGCACGGGCGATGTCACCAAGGGCTGCGGCCAGCAGCGCTGGATCATTCTCTTCAAGAACACTTGTTAGGTACGACGCGACATCCTCTTCGCTGTTCAGGTACTCGGCCGCATCGAACTCGGGAAGTTGGGAAACTTTGATTCGCTGGGTCATGGTCAATCCTCCAAAGAATTCGCTAACGCAATCGCCCGGTGAATGTCAGCCTGCTGAGTCGACTTGTTGCCACCGCCCAGCATCACGATGAGCGTCTCACCGCGCTGGACATAATACATGCGCCAGCCAGGACCGAATGGCTCGCGCATCTCAAATACACCTTCACCCACTGGCTTCACGTCGCCCAAGTTACCAAGCTGCGCCTTCCGTAGTCGCTTGTTCAAGCGCTGTCTGGTCAGTCCGTCCTTCAGGCTCTTGAGCCAACTGGAGAACTCGTCGAGCAATTTCACCGTGTAGGTCATGACTCGATTGTAATCGTTTGATTACATAAGATCAACGCTGCGAAGCATTGGCGGATTAGTCGGCAAACAACGGTTTGGTGACAGGCTTTGTTTCACCTCGTGAACCGCCCGTGTAGCACCTTCAAAATGTGCGCGCAACACCATCGCTATGCGCCTATTTCGGATAGTTATCCGCCTATGCTGGTTGGCTATATGCGCATATCGCAGAGCAAGGATTTGCAGCGCGGCGCGCTGCTCGCCGCTGGCGTCGATGCCCGTCACCTTTTTGAGGATCATGCTTCCGGCGCGAAGAACGGTTGGACACACTTGGCGTGTGAAGTGTCAAAAGGTAACTTCTCGACTCAGAAAGTCTTGCCATCGGTGCAATGCCTCCGATGGCGCTGTGCGCGCGATACCAATTGTAGTGGTGCTGCCAGCTTGTTAAAGCTTCTCGGCAATGCGTGCAGCTTGGGTAGGCCCGGCATCAGCCCACTCGCGCAAAGCTGACCGGAGGAAGCGTTCAGCCTTGCCGTTGGTCTGTGGGCGATAGACCCGTGTCAATCTGTGCTGGATGCCCAGTTCCTAACAGGCCCGAGCGGATTCACGCGAATAAAACGCCGAACCATTATCAGTGAGCAGCCTGCAGATGCGCACACCCATGCTGGCGTACCATGCTACGGCATCGCGCAGAAACGGCACGGCGCGAGCCTGCTTCACGTCTGGATACATCGCCGTGAAGCAATCCGAATCACTCGGATAATCGGCGTGAATTTTTCTTTCCTTCAACGCCTATTACCCGCTGCCGACATGCGCATTCTCGGAGGGGAGATGATCGGCCATCGGCTCATCGTTGCCCTGAAACATCAAGGGCTCGTTGCGCACTGCGCGGCGTGTGGGGCGACCAGCTCCCGGATACACGGAGGATACCGACGACGCGTTGAGGATCTACCGTGTAGCGGCCATCGCGTCACCCTGGAAATCCAGGTGCGGCGCTTTCATTGCGATAACACAATGTGTCGCCGGCGAACATTCGCCTAATGCCTTGCGCCATTCACTGCGTATCAGCAGCGCCGCACAGCCCGAGCACAGACGGTGCTGTGGCATGTGGGCTTGGCGCTCAGTGGCGCCGCAGGTGCGCGCCTAGCGCAGCAGCTAGGCATTTCGATCAGCGGCGAAACGATGCTTCGTTTGCTCAAGCGCAACGGTCAAAAATACGTCACGACGACATCCACCCCTACCATAGTTGGTGTCGATGACTGGGCAGTCAAACACGCTCATCGCTATGGCACCCTACTGGTCGACATCGAGCAACGGCGCCCATTGGACCGGTTGCCCGATCGCGACATCGGTGGCGAACTGACTAACAGGAAACCGCGCAATCCGCATCGTGTCGCGCGATTGCGCTGGGAAGGCATCACACGTGGCGCGCCGCAAGCATGCAGCGGTTTGCAGCCAAGCATTGGTCACGACTACGATGCCGTACACGCTGCACGACTCACGCCTTACGGCAACGGCATCGTCGAGGGCCATGTTAATCGGCTCAAGTTTCTCAAGCGCCCAATGTAGGGCCGCGCCGACTTCCAACTGCTTCGTACACGCGTGTTGAATCAGTGCTGACTTGTGACGTGAAACGTCACATAAAGTGGGGAAAAGCCACTTCTAAGTACTGTTGACAAAATCTTAACCGACTGCCTTAACGCAACGGAATCCCCTTCACGATAGCAAAGTCGATGGGGGAGGAAACGGTGGTCCGGCAGTCGGTCAGGCGACAGTGATCGCAACCGTCTCAGGACTTGTTTCTCCTTCCTGGCGTAGAACCAGCGAGTCTTGGTTCAACGTCGTGTTGTCACGGCGAAATGTGAATTCTATGCGTATTTCCCCAGTTGGCAGGCTGCCCGCTCCGGTTGGGACGAGCACAAACCCGGTGCCATCCGCGGCGCGCACGATGCGGACAGCAAGCGGTGTGTAGGATGCGCTCGAACGGAACCGCCGCGCGTGCAGAACGGCACCGGCGTGGTCGACAAGCCGCATATCCACGCCCTCTTTCGGGAAGCCGGGCAGGAATTCTGCCGCCGCAAGGCCCTTCCATCGCGCCTCCTCTCCTGCGCGCGAGGCGTAGCCTTCTGGCTCCATAGAGGCTGTGATCCGCACGCGCCGGCCCGAGACCAAAAATGGCTCGGCCTCGAAAGCATACCACCGCTCGAAGGTGGGTACGGCGTGCAGGATCTCCGGCGGTGCGACCTCGATTCCAGCGGTGAACGCAGCGAACGCGCCCACTGTTCCCTTGCCCAGGCCCGCGTCAGCGATGTCGGCAAGCACGGTCCCGTCGACTGACAGCATGAGGCGATGCCCGATCGCCTCGATGGAAACGCGCCGAGCTGGACCACCAGGGGGCATCGAGCCGGACCAGAGCACAGTATCCGTCCCGGCGGTTCGGACCACGAGCCGTCCGGTCGCAGCGGCCGGGTCGAGGGCGAGCAGCACGTGGTCGCGCGGCGAGACATAGCGCCACACCAACCCGCACTCTCCGACGCCGCCGGCCTTCGGCACCAGGGTCGCGTTTATTTGCAAATCGGACCATGCGCCGGCGGCAAGTACCGCGTAGCTCTCGCCCGTCGCTGGCGGTTGCGCGATGTCGCTGGCGAGTACGCCATAAGCGATGCGCCAGATGCCGCGATCGCCGTTGGGAGAAGAATCGTCGATACGCCACTCGCGAAGCGTCCTTAGGATGCGGTTGATACGCACGCCGCTGAAACGAGCTTGCGGGTTCCGCTGCGCGTAGAAACCAACAGACGTGCCGACGTTGGTTGGGTCCATGACGGACGCAACGAGGACGCCATTGACGTGCACGGTCAGACGACTTCCCACCGCCTCCACGACGACCGCGTACGTGGTCACACCCGGTGGGAGGGTCGATGCATGCAGCACCTGGAAAGCGCCGCCTGAAAAGCGCGCGAGGACACGCCGGCGGCGAGTCCGGTCAATAGAAAATCGGTAGTAGTTTTGCTCGTCAGTGTAACGGAACACGACGCCGGCCGCCCCGTTTCCGGGCATGTCAAGATTCATCGTCAGTTGGATGTCTGCCGCCGTGAGCGGGGGGCCAAGCGCGAGCGTGCCGCGTGACGGCTGCTCAAGTGGATAACCAAGTGGCGTTGAATCCGGCGTCGTAAAGGCGCCAGTCTGCGAGAGCACGCCCAACGTGGCGCTCCATTGCGGAACGCCTGCTCCCGGTGGGACGACAAACGAGAGTTCAGATAGGTCAGCGAAGGTTGGCTGCCACTGCAGAGTGGGCGCGCCGTCCCCGATCTCGTCAGCTTCCAGAAAATTGCCATTCCATAGCGCGGTGCCGGCTGGGAGGTCTCCAGCGTCAGGGCTCGGCACGGTCCGCCGTTCAATGGCAAGGCCAGTTAGGTCGCGGTCCTCGAGAAGGAGCACCGTTGCCCATTCCTGCTGCGGATCCGGTGGGATGCCCATCGCAAAGCCGATCTCCGCTAACTTGGCTCCTTTGGCCGGCACAGGCGACGGAACTGGATCGGCTGAACTCGTTGCTAGCGTGGTTCGCTCCCAATCGATCGGCTCTGCCGTGCGAACGAGAAGAGCCGTAGTCTGTCCGCTTGTGACCAGGCGCGTCGCCTCGAACCGACCGATGGCCTGCCGGGCGGCGGGACCGAGCGCGCCATCGGCGACCGCGTCGAAGGCACGTGCCTCCACTTCCCCCGGTGCAGACCCAGCGGCGGGACTGGCAGGGTCAATGGCCAGGGCGCTGGTGATCGCGATCGGCGCTGCATCAGCAGGCACCGTCGTGATCGTGCGGTCGTCGCCGCTCAGCACATGATGCCTGAAATCAGCGAAAGCGGACGTGGTGAACTGGAATCGGTAGACAATAGGCGCCGTCGTCCGCAGGTCGTCCACTCGGACGTCGGCGAAACGCGCGCCGGCATTGGCGGCAGTGTAAAGAGCGACCGTGCCGCTGGCCCATGCCGTGTTGGCGATATCGAAGGCGAGGTCGCCGTCGATGTGTACTCGCAGGTTCGCTCCCGCTGCTTCGATTAAAATCTGCAGATCGGAGTTCATGGGATACCCGCCCGTCGCTTCGGCGAGAACTCGCGCGGATCTCGGACACACCAGCACGAGTTGGCGGAGGTTGCGCTGGCGGTCGAGCTTCACGAGATAGCCGCGGCAGCCTTTCATCCGAACGCCTAGCCCGATGATCCCGTTGCCAGCAGAGCGCACCAACGCCGCAAGCCGGTAGTCGGTCCAAGCCGATGGCTGGTCGGGAGCGCCGGAAGCTTGGCGGAAGGTGTCCGCGAGCGATAGCAGCGTCCCGCCAGGGAACGGGGCGTTGCGCACGCCCGGTCCACTCGAGACTGCAGCGGTCTCCTCAACGTAGCGGCTAGTGGGCGCGCCACTCTCCCCGATCCTCCAAATCGAAGGCGCTTCGTCCGATCCTACGTCGAGCACGTTCCAGGTGAAAGTGCCGCCTGTTAGCGCAGCTCCGCTGCCGGAGGCGGTCGCACCCAGCGCGTAGCCGTCGAAGGTGTCGTGCGCCAGCAACGGCAACAGCCGCGCTTCGTAGGTTGTCACGGGATCGAGCACAAATCCGGTGGCGCCGACTATCTTGTTGCGGGCGACGGTCCCGAGATTGACCGTCCCCGTCGTGCAGTGAGCGTCGTTGAGCACCTCCAGCCAACGCCTCTCGGAGTCGGTCAGGTCGATCTGGTCGGTCCGCGCCCACCGATTCGGCAGTACCGCCAGTCGGCCGTGAGCGTCACGGACTGGCCGGTCGTTCATATCATAGAGAACGAGCGATAGGTCGCGTCCCGCCAGCGCGTACATGAGATCGACGTAGTTTACCCCGAAGATGACGCCCGCGTCGTAACCACGGTAGACCGGCCGGGGCAGAATTGGCGGTTGTCCCGGCGGCGGAACGGTCGGTGGGATCGTCTGGCGAACATAGCGGGACAGGCCTTCGAGCCCGGTCGCTATACGCGGCGGCGCGGTGGCGCCGCCGGTGCCTGCGTTCGGAATAAGAGCGTTGCCCGACGGCGTTAGCGCGGAAAGTCCAGGCGGCCCCTCCGTACGGAAATACGATACTTGTGTGATCGTGCGGGTTCCGGCAAAGGCGTCTGGCACCTTTGAGCCTGATGGCAATCGAACGCCAAGTTCGGTGACAAGTTTGAGACGGAACGTCGTATGCGGCGGCAGGACGTCGTCATCCGCACTCCACCGCGCAAGCTCTTCGAGGGTGTGCTGACTCATCGCTTTCCACTCCGCCTGTTCACCAGCATCGAGGCCGACGAGGGCGCACACTTCGAGGAGGCAGAAGCCGTTGCCGTTAGCTGAAACGACAAGATGATCGACGCCCCGCCCATCAATCACGGCTGCTCCATCTTTCGCTGGGGTGCTCGACAGCAGACGCTTGCCTGCATCGTAGGCATCGACGTGGACCATGCCACCGCCTTCCCGGCAGATGCGGTGCACTAGCGTCGTTGACGGTTCGCGCGCGCGGACCACGACGCGTGTGACGGAGGCATCAGGCGCGGCAAGGATAACTTCGACAATACGGAGGCGCTGTCCAACCGCTTGCTGGGCTACGACACGGCCCAAGGCGTCGAGTCCGATCACCATCACGCTGTCGTTGGCAGATGAGATTGCGACGCGGATCAGGCCCGCGGTAGCGTCAAAGTCGCAATGAAGCTCGGCGCCACACTCTATTCCACTTGCCTGCGAGCTGTCTGCGAGAGCGACCGACCGGATCTGAGATGAGTCCGCGGGATTGCCGCCGGAGGCAAACGTTATGAACCGCACACCGCCTTCGACGAGCGGGTTCGGGCCCTGTTCCGGCTTACGGTCAAAGAAGTCGACACACGCAGCCGTCCCGCGCGCCGTGTCAATGAAGGTTCGTACGGCCATTTGCTTTACGTCCCGCAGCAGGAGAATCTCTGCCTCACTCTCAGGCGCAAAGCACAGTCCGTTCGCCGCGGAGGCGTGTGCCGCGAGCACATGGGCCGCAACGATAGGCGGCGGGGGCACCATCCAGCTCACAACAAACGCATCGTTGCCAGGGCACGTCCACGGTGGCGTCAACCGGTCGCCGGGAACGTATGCAGAAAAATTGCAGCAGACCCAACGGTCCTCCGGGAGGGCGACGCAGGGATAGTTTGGGAACATTGAGACGAACCAGTCCGGCCAGGACTGGCTGATCGTCCGGCGGGAGAAGCTGAACGGTGTTTTGGTCCAGACTCGCAGCTTAGTCTGCCCTGGCCCAGGGCCGCCGCCCGGTGGGGCCATGGTGGGCATCCAGGTCCCATAGAGCGTTGGCGTCGCGGCCGGAAGCGATGAGTCGGGGACCTTGCCGGACCGCGCGACAGCCTGCCAGGCGGTATCGATCCAGCGATCGAGCCTTATCTCCGTCACTGCAGGCCGGATCAACACGGGTCCCTCGTTGCTGGTGGGATTGCCGATCTGCGTCCAACCGGCGGGTCTGCCGGTCGGGTACTGTGGCTGCGGATTGGCGCCCACCAGGGCGTCATCATGGACGGAGCAGCCGAAGGTGATTTCGGGCCGCGCGTCGAGCGGGACAACGGGAAGAGTGCCCGCGTCGGGTGGCGCGGAGTCGGGTGCCGGCAGTGCGGGTGGTTGATCAGCAAAAAATTCGCGCTGCGGCGAGCCCGCATCGATTGCCGGCAATAGCAAACTTCCTGCGGGCAGCGGCCAAGTCGTGCACACGAGCTCGTGACCAAGCGCGACCTCTTTCACTGTGGCCGGCAGCAGTGGCGGCTTGGCGTCCGGTCCCCACTCGAGCGAAAAGTCGACGTGGAAGTCGGGCAGTGGCCACGGCAGGCTCACGGACACACTGAGGTCGGCGTGGATGAAGAACGGGTCGAACACGCCCGCAGCCAGCGTTGCCGCCGCGTCCAGATGGAAGCCGAACCCGAACACCGATACGCCGTATCCGCCATGCAACGACAGCAAGCCCTGGAAGTAGGCGGGCTTGAACGAGAGATCAGCGTGCCCATCAATCCAAGCAGAGATATCCACACTGAGCGGTCCGAAATGCCAGTGCTTGTCGATGCCGGTCCAGGCGCCCGTGCGTAACCGGTGCCCTTCGATCATAAAATAAGAGTCGGCGCGGAAGATGCGCCGGAAGACATCAGCACTAATGCGGCGCTCACGAGGTTCGTCTATACCGAGATAAAGGTGCCAGGCTCCGGCGTCATGGAAGTTGAAAAACGCCTCAAGCGAACCGTGAAGATCGATCAACTCGCCGCCGTCGGCAATCAAGTAGCGCGCATCGAGGCCTGCGGTGACGGTACCGACGCGGTTGTCGATGACCAGGAGGGTACGGAAAACGGGCTCGTCGCCAAGGTTCGAGCGTGACTTCAAGACATTGGCCCGTCCTTCGATGAGGATGATGGGACCCGGAAAGACGATGGCAAGGAGCAGCCGGCCGGCGAACGTGAAGCCGTTGTCGGCTACGGTGCCAAGGGTGATACCAGCGCCGAGGCCGAGGCTACCCTTAGCGTCGGTCCACTTCCCGAGCCGTGCTACGCCAACACCCGGGGGGGTCCGATGGTACCAGCTAGCCTCTGGCGGCACTTCGTACCAGGCCTCGGCTGGAGCGCGGCCGGGCTCCATGTTGAACGCAAAAAGGCCGGCGAGTCCGTAGAGACCCAATCCAGTCGACCACAGAGGGATCCCGACAGGCAGCTCGACGCCGACATAAATGGCGAAAAAGGTGAGATCGGCGGGCTGATCGTAGCCGACCACCAACTCGCCGTCGAGGACGAGATCGAGCGAAGTAAGCCTCAACTCGATGTCACCATCGAAGCGGTACACGCCCGGCTCCGGCTGGCGCATCGCGACAAAGCCCTTGAATGACAGGCTCCCAGGAACCTCAAACTCGATACCAACACCGTTGAGCGACAGCGACGGATTGAGCGCGCCGCCGGGCGACCACCGGACGCGCATGCCTTCGACCGAGGCGCCCGCCGGCAGTCCTTCGACGAGCTTAATGCCACCATTGAAGCCAATCCATCGTTTGCCGTCGCTCTCAGTTCCAAAGCCGATCTTGACGATCGCCAGCTGGAAGCCATAGAAGCTCAGTACATACTGCTCAGGCAGGGCGAGCCATCCACCTTCGATGCAGACGTGACCAGTGTCGTCGATCGTAAGCGCCTGGACGCGAAAGGTCGGCCACTCCAGGCCCGCGACCTCCAGCCGAATCGTGCCACTGAGCGAGACGAAGAACGTGTCGCTCTGGCGCCCGAGCGTGATGCTGTCGAGCGTCATCGCGAGAAGCCCAGGCTTGTTGATCGTGACGGGCCCGCTGCCGTCCACGCTGTGCACCCCGAGCATGAGGTTCCCGGCCAGGTCGAATCCTGCTGTGACTGAGAGCGACTCGTCGAAAAAGGGAAGCGTGATGTCGCCGGTAAGTTCGACTCCGATCAGCGCGTTCTGCTTCAGCTCGACCGAGAAAGTGCTCGGCGTGAAAGGGAAACCGGCCAGCGTGCCGCTCGCTGGCGCCCCAGCTAGCCGAATCCGTCCCGAGACGCCGCCCGAGCCGATGAGGAAGTTTTCAAAGACGATGTTCGCGATCGGCACGGCGGTGGTAATTGCCGACGGCAGGTGCACGGTCAGGTTGCGGAAGACGACCCCGCGCCAGCTGTTGGGTAGCCCCAGCGCCTCGGCCTCCGGCAGGCCCGTGGTGTCCGAGAAGTCCAGCGCAACCGAGCCTTCGATGACAAATCCCGAATCCGCTACCATTGCCGGAGAAAGCGTAAACGCATTGGCGCCGTCGAACGTTACGTTCCAGTCCTGGTCGATGACAATCCCGACGGCAATGGCGATCTCAACAAAGGGCCGGCTGGGGTCATCCACCCATCCGCTGCTGCTCATCATCACGGGCTTGAGCATCTCGCGCGGAAAACGAAGCCGCGCGCCACCGTCCAGTTTCACCTTCAGCCCGGACGGACGAACCTCCGCCTCGAGCGTGACGCTCGCTGCGCCCGCGCCTCCAAGGATTAGCGTGAAGCCGTTCAGTCCGACAAGGCTGACGACGAGCTCCTCTGCGACCGTCAGTCCGACTGAGAAGCTGCCACCGGGTTCCGGCGAGAATACCGTCTCTTGATAGTCGGTGACCAGTATTTTGGAGAGGAGCGCCGTGATGTCGCCGCCGGGATCGAGCCGGTCGATCGGGAAAAGCTCCGTCCGGAATGCCTTGGGCAGCGGCAAGCCTTCGAAAACAGACATGAGGTGGCTCCGGTTCAGGCAAGCGCCGGCGGGCCGGCGTAAGGGTCGATCAAGTCGCGGATCGCGCGTGAGTGGCCCACAGGCGGCGGCGTGGTCCCGGGTCCTACCGGATAAAGAGCTAATTTGTTGAGTGGGTAGGGTTTGAGGTGACCGGCGTTCGCCGCCGTATCTGCCTTGAACAACGCGAAGGATGCCACTGGATCGTCAAGCGTTCCTGGTGCTCGCCCAGTATGCTCCGCCCAGAGCGTCTTGCGAAACTCGCGCGCAAAGCCCCCGACTGCGTCGACGATGCCGACGTGGACCTCGCCATCGTACGTCATGCTTCTCTGCCCGACGTTCGTCGAGCCAATCAAGACAAGCTCATCGTCGACGATCATGAGTTTAGAATGAACGTAGACGTCGTCGGTGCCATTTTGGAGCGACGCCACGACAATGTCACCGGGCGAACCCGCCGAACGGATGGAGAGCAGGTAATTTACCCCGAGGTCGCGCTGGTACTTCTGGTAGATGTGCGCCGCATCTTCGGCGTTGCTCGGTGTCAACACCACGATATTAACGCCGCGCCGCATCGCCTCGCCTAGTTGATACACGATGTCGACATCGCGGCCGGGGCTGGCTGGACGCGAGAATCGCGGTGGGTAATCCCACGGCAGGAAATACTGGTCCTCGATATAGAGGTAGGCGGAGGCTGTGCGGATCGCGTTAAGATACGAGGCCCAAATGGTGAACTCGCCGCGCGGCGACCAGCTGTAGCCGGAGAAGGCATTCGTGATGCCGAAGTTCCGCAGCACTTGGACGGAGTGCGTCCCTCCAGCCGGCGCTCCCCCGACAGGCGTTGTGATGAGCGGCTGTGGTGGCAGCAGCGGTTTCATGCCAAGGGTGCGGGAGCTGTCGTTCCATCGCTCGCGGAAGCACAGATCAAGATCCGCGACAGCGGGACCGGTGATCGCGACGCCTGTGTCGTGCGTTGGTGCACCGGCAGGGTCTCGGCCGACGACGAAGGTCGCGTGTGTCGAGTCGTCCCAGCGGGTCTTCGAGATGTCAATTGAGCCAAGCACCGCCGTGCTGCCCCCGGGCATTTTAAACACGGCCACTTTCTGATGATTGCTCCCTGCCGGTGGAAAGCGATTGTCAAGGCACGCCGTCCAGATGCCGTGGTGCAGTCGAAGTCGGTCGATTGCGAGTCCATTGGTGACGACAGATCCAGTATGCGAGGAAAGGAGGGGATAGATGGCTGCGCCGGCCGTATGCGCGCTGCTCATATCCTCAAGCGCCGTTGGCGGGGTCGGATAGCCGAGTGGGTTGACGGCCTCGAACCGCCAGCCCGTATGATAGGCTTCCGTCAGCCCGGCTTTGACCATGTTCAAATGCCAGCGCTTCATGTATGACTTACCGTCGATCAGCAATTCGACGGTATTGCCATCGGTCGAGACGGACAGCTGAGGTCCCGATCCTCCAACCGTATGGCGACTCTGTGGGACGCCAAGTACATTACCAGCGAGGGGGAGAAACCATTTTGTCTTGAGTTGGTCAAGCGAAGCCATTGGTTCTCCGTGCTAGAGTCAAACCGGCGTGATGATGGCCGGATGGAAAACGACATTCGTGTGGCCGACCTCGTTAAGGACCTTAAGGCGAAGATCAACCTGCTCGAAAGTGCGATTCGATAGAAATACGTAGTCCGTTGTCCCGGGCGCAAGCCACGGCGACGCGTTCTGGAACGTTGCCTCAGAAGCGGGGCGAAGCTGGACAAGGAGGCGGGTACCCTGACCCGCGTTTTCCCAGCCCAGGTGGATCGCCGGTAGCCGGGTTGCTCCGGCTGGGATCGGCGCCTCGAACGCAAACCTTTCCCCGGAATCGTCAATCCTTATCCATTCAGCCACAGTGATCGCAGGCGGCTCGGGCGGAAACTCGTCGAATGCTCGGACGCGGATCGCCGTCGACGGCTCGGAAAAATTGCCGCCATGCCCGCGCGGGTCCGGATCTGTCCGATCAATTGCCACGACCCGGTACCAAAGGTCGCAAAGCCCTGGTGCGGGATCATCGGTCCATTCGACAGTAACTGGACGATTCGCTGGATCGGGATCGGCCGCAATCGCCGCTCGGAACATCATTGTCCGCAGGTCCCGCGCATCAAGCTCGCTCGACGCCCGGTAGACTCGATATTCGAACAGATCGGGTTCCCGATTCGATGCCCATTGCAGCGCCACACGACGGTCACCGCCGAGCGCACGCGTGATCGCCGGCGCATGAGGCGGCGTGACGTCGGGCAACCGCACCGGGGTTGCGCACACGCCGAGAACACTTCGGTTCTGCGCACCGTCGACGAAGGAGGCGCGATAGAGTAGACGGTTCGTAGCCCGACCGTCAACTTTGTCGACATAGGCACAGCGCGCGGACGATGGAGCATAGCCGGCGGGATCGTCCGGGCCACGCCGGTCGGGCGCATCGGCAGCAGCCAACGGTTTGATGGTGACTTGGACAAAGGCCCGCTCGCATCCTTGTCGATTCGCGAGGACGCGCAGCGCGTCGTCGCTGAAGGCGCGGTAGAGGGCCATCGCACCCGGCTTCGCCGCCGCTTTCTGCGCCGAAGAGGGCCCGATTGGCAGAAGAGCTCCGATGGCATTAATTAGCTCGGCGACTTGCGCTTTTTTCCCTGGCGTCCAAATCGGCTCTGCTGCGACATCCGGAAATGCAGGGTCGGCAGCGGTAAGCGGCGTGCGCGGCTGTGCCGCCCAGTCGGCCTCGAAAACCGCCTCATCGAGCGCGCGCCAGACATGTGCGGACAAGTTCGGCTGCGGCACCCAGCGGAAAGTGTGGTACGAATAGCCGTGCCAGTCTGCAGGCGTCGCGTAGACCCGGTCGCTGTCGACAATCGGCGACGGGGGGACAGGCCGCTGCCGCCAAACCCGGAATACGCGCTGCGGAGGCGCGCACTGACTCTCGTTTCCGGGCCGCTCCGCGAATGGACCCGCGCCCGGCCAACGATCCGCTGTGCTGGACGTGGAATCCGCGGCGGTCGCGCTTACATTGGCATAAGCGATCACCTTGGCAACGTTTGGGGCGAGCGGCACACCGCCCGCCATCGGCCCGTCTCCCGCAGCCGGCAAGAAGATTTCGTAGATGCGGGTTCCATCTCCCTCGTATATGACGTTGTTGCCGTAGGAGCAGACGAAGAAACGGTCCTGCCATGCAGCCGGCTCTTGCCAGCCTGCCGGTGGATCGGAGCCCCCCGACCAGTAGAGACGAAACTCCGACACGTTCGGAGCCCGCTGCTGCTGCTCCGGGCTCCAACGCCATCGAAGGCGCAGCCCGATCGTTGCTGCCCCACCAAGACCGAGCCCAGCTCGCCAGGCATCGTAGGCTGCGTCCTTCACAACGATGGGATCGTCGGGATCGAGCACATACGCCTCAACCCCTAGCGGCACGGGGGGGCGCGTTTTGTCGATAATGCGGACAGCTTGCGGATGGATTTCGGCGTCGACGTTGCTGCCGACGTAATACCAGGGCCGTGGAACCGGCTCCGGCGCCCACTGCCACCAGTTGGCGTATGGGCTCTTCGGGCTAAACCGGCCAAAGAGATCAACCGCGACGAGTTGGTACGCGTACCATCCCTCGTCTAGCCGCAAATCCAGGTATCCTGGCTCTTTCGGCGGCCAGGTAGGCAGTGCCGCCGACAGCGGGCCAGGCGCTCCAGCCGGACGGGCCGAGACGAGCGGCCGATTTTTCGTCAGCCAGTTCCGCGCCTCGGCCGGCACCACAGGCGTGTTCTCCGTGCCGCAGTTGGCGCGGTAGACATGGTACATGACAGGCGCGCGTGGATCGAGCCAGCCAAGCACCGATGGTCCGTGGGGCCAATCAAGACCGGCGCTCCCGGCCGCGTTTCGAACGACGCCAGCGTCGTCCCGAACCGGCCCGCCGGGGAGAGCATAGACGACGGTGCCAGCGGGCGAGGCAACAGGGGCCTGCGGCTCAACCTGCAATCCAAAGACGATCCAGGCGTCGATCCCATCATCAAAGCCCGACTGAACGATGTGCGCGAGAACTTTGCGAGGATCGCCGCCAGACACGCCCGCATGGTCCGCAACGACCATATAGTCGAATATCTCGCCAGGCTGCGCCGTCTCATCGGCCCAGGAAAGCCCAAGCATCTCGGCGATCGGTCGATGGAGCGATCCGGCCATGACTATGTCGAGCGGGTGTAAGCTCTTGAGCGCCGCCGTTGTCCGGTCCGGAGGCGCTGGTAGCGGGATGGTGCGCGAGGTGGCCGTCATGGGGCCGGCGCCAGGTCCACCTTGGACCAGCCGGATGCAAGCCTCGTACAGATCTTTGAACGCCGCGCCAGCCCAAATTCCGGGGGCGCCGTAGCGAACGCGGCCGACTGCCGCCGCCTCAGAGGCCGCCTGATCGACCGCGCCGGTCCATGCAGGGTAGTCCGGATGACGTGATGGCAACGACAACGGTTGAGGACAGTGCGGCACCGGTTGCCACCCGGCCGTTGCGGTATCGCTTACCTCGCCCCAGCAGATGTCGAGAACGGCGGCGTCGCCACCGCCGACGCGCACGCCAGTCATCCGGTCGGCAAACAGTTCGACAATGGCGATCGTTCCGGGCGAGCCGGTCACCTCATGAGAAGCGACCGTCATCGCATCGGCGAGATCGGTCCCGGGCAGCTGGTCAAGCCCTTCTACGGAGATTCTTTGGTAACCGGCTTCGACCGGTGTAAAGCAGATCTGAAGCAGACGCAGCAGCCCTTGAGCAGGCCGGATGCGCACTTGCACGATTTCTTCGCCGGCAATACGGATAATCTGCGGCTCATCGTCGGCGGCGGCGATGCTTTGCCGCGCTGAATTTTGCCCCGCACTGTCGAAGCCTTCAACGACGATAACAGTGCCCGCTCCGATTAATTGAATATCGACCGTGCCCGCTCCCCTCGGCAGCAGTACCTCAAGTGGCGCGCCGACGACCAGCATGGGCGGTCTGCCAGGATGCTTTGAAGGCGTGACCACCGCGCGGGCGGCGCCCGCACGCGGCCCGCCTCCACTGATTTTGACGCCGTCAATCATTATCGGTAAACTTACGAGCTCCGGTTGCGCGACAAAATCGATGCAGCGACGCGCGCTGCGCGGCTCACCGAACGCGATTCTGAGTCGGAACTGGCGCATCAACCGGTCCGCCGTGCGGTCAAAGCGAACATACGGACGGCCCCGTAAATCGATTCCCTGGATGCCCGGCGACGGCCAATCGCTGGTAAAAACGAGGGGTACAGGGCTCGTCAGGCGGCCGTCGCCGAAAGAGAGCTCGGTTTGCCCGGGGTTCGGCGGCTGACCTTGCGCCGAAATGCAGGCTTGACGCACTTCCCTGTTTCCTCGCCGGCGGAACAAGAAAAAGCCGTGCCACGGAAACGCGCGCGCGCGCGATGTCGTCCAGCGCAGATGTATTCCATCGGCGAGCGGCGGCTGGTCGGCCAAAGGCGGATTGTCCCCGCGAATACCGAGCCCTACCATCACTAGACTTGACAATTGCAGACCCAAACCCCTTCTCCTGAGAGACCGACAATTACTACATACCCTGTTAATTTTTCAGTCGTGCGCTTGCACACACGTATTCTCTCCAAAGAAATAAAAAATAAATGAAATACACATCTAAATTAAATTTCTCGAAGATCCTTTTAACTTACTTTATGAAACCCAGGTTATATGTCAAGAAAAAGATGACGAGTGAATCGCCCCGAGTTTTGAAGAGATTTCTTGAGCCGGCGCGCCTCTGGCACCTCCATGCCTCTGAACTTTGCGCGCCACGTGTAGAACGACGCGTTGGCTCGGTTGTGGCAATCTGATGTGCCTTTGGAGAGCGTAGCCGAGAACGGCACCGTACGGCGTCGGTTACCAGGACTGAGTTTTCGAGGCAAGATGTCGTGCCGTAAGCAACTTTGCTTTAGTGGACTCTAGATCGGCTATTAGCAGACTGATGCAAGCGCGAAGGACCGGATCCGAGACGCCCTCAAGGAGTTCGTCAGCCGCAGAGGATTTCGGGGCCGCAGTCTCGATGAGAAACGGGAACATGCCTATTACATCGTCTATGCGGCGCGCCGCAAGGCATCAAAGCAGAACACTGGTTAATGTGGTGGGGCGCAGATGGGAAATCGAGATCAGCTTTAAGGCAACCAAGGGCGAACGCGGTTTGGATCAGTACGAGGTGCGCCGATGGCAGGGCTGGTATCAACATATCACCCTCGCGCTGCTAGCCCATGCCGTTCTGGTTACGCTTGGCGCGTGTAGTAAAAAACTCCCGAAGGGATGGTGCTGCTGAGCGTGCAAGAGATTCGCCGATTGCTATGCCGTCTTTTATGGAGGGGATTGAACTCGATTAACGCTGTTCTGCGATGGTCAATCTGGCGCCGCACCCATCAATGGCGAGCGCAGCAAGCTCATTAGATCCTATGTAGTGCGAGACCAACCAAAGCTTAAGTCGTAAGCTTAAGTGAATCAAGGCGAACGCAACGGAGGCTATCATGCGTACAGATCACTTAGCCGGAGCCGATGCTGAGAACGTAATAC
>NZ_JAHLKN010000043.1:0-2005 GCF_021498065.1 Mycetohabitans sp. B3
TGCACCACAAGAAACGCTTATCCGTCTGACAAACGAAGCAATTCACATAACACAATGAAAACCTCGTCCGTCAGCCCTTAACCTATTTCCAATCTTCAAGAACTTCCCCAGCTGTCGAGCAACGCACAATTCAATCAACGCTGTGAGTTCAATATTAGCTACTAAAGTAATATTAAGTAAAACCGATAGACCAATGAGGCGCTATCTCGTGGCATCAGCACGATGCATGGCTGCATCAACCCAGCTCCTCAGAAAATAAAGCCTTAACTTCAATCTATACCATTTGACTTTGATGTCAAGTATTAGCGCTAATTCTTCGAAGTGGGACTAAATCAGAAAATTAGCATGTTGAAAAGTGAAAAATGTTCACAGCGCGCTATTTTGTGAAAATTCTACCGAATGCAAAGATACTTACTAAAGCGAGGCCCCGAATTCTGCTACTTTTATTCGTTTGGGCCTGGGCAGTGCAGGTTGCTTCAATGTCACCAGTACAGTGTAATGACCCAGTGGAAACCTGCTCACGTCATGCTTGAAGGAAAAGACGAGGAGCATGAAGATAGAAGAAGACATCAAATGCTGGACCGCCAGGCGCAAGAGCGCGCTGGTTCTGGACATCATTTAGGGCAAGCCGATGGTGGCGGAGGAGAGCTGAGCATATGATCTGTCGCCTGCGCAAGTGGGAAGGTTGAGTCAAGGACGGCAGGCGAGATATGGAGAATGCGCTGCGGGCCAATCCGCTCGATGTGCGGGAGCAGTACAAGCGGCAGATCGAGGATCTGCAAGAGGCCTACGGCGAAACGATGCTGGAGTTGCGCGCCCGAAAAAAATTGCGGTCCCTGCTGGGCGAGGAGAAGAAATGATCGAGACGATCCGCCAAGGGGACTGCAAACTGAAGGCATCGCCGTCTCGCTGGCCAAGTTGTGCCGTTGGTTCGGGATGCCGCGCCACACATCGTTAGCCACCGCGCCCAATAAGCGCTGGTCGACCGACTTGTGCCGAATCTGGGCTGGCCGGGATGGCTGGGCCCCGCTAGCGCTGGTGATGGAATGCCACACGCGCGAGCTACTGGGCTGGCAGCTGCCGCGCAGTGGCCAAGCCAGCACGGCAGGCAATGCACTGGAGCAGGCTTTGATTGCTCGTTTCGGCACCCTAGGTAGGGTATCCAAGCCCTTCCTGCCGCGTAGCGACAACGGCCTGATCTTCACCAGCCGAAACTATACGGCCCTGGCTCGTAGTTACGGCCTGAAGCAGGAGTTCACCACGCCGCACTGTCCGCCGCAGAACGGCATCGTCGAACGGGTAATCCGCACGCTAAAGGAGCAATGCGTGCATCGCCACCGCTTCGAGACCTTGTAGTCCCCAGCCGCGTGATCGCCGACTGGATTCAGTTCATCGATGGCCACATCAAGCGCTGAAGATGAGAACCTCCGCCGCGGTGTTTGCACTAACCGATTAAGCTGTGCAGGTTTTGCTGGATCATTACAACAGTTCGATGCATGGCTGATTCCTCGTGGGCTGATGGAGCCCGCCATGCATCGGGCTACACTAGTGACATTAAAGCAACCTGCACTGCCCAAGTCCAAACGAATAAAAGTAGCAGAACTCGTGACCTCGCTTTAGTTTCTTGCATCCGGTAGAATTTTCACAAAACAATACACTGTGAAAATTTTTCATTTTTTCAACATGATAATTTTCTGATCTAGCCCCACTTCGAAGAAGCAACCCTAGTACTTGACATCAAAGTCGAGTGGTATAGATTGAAGTCAAGGCTTTATTTTTTGAAGGGCTCAGCCGATACAGTCAAGCTTCGTGCCAGCGCCACGTTATGGCGTATCATTATTCATTTTAGTATTGCTTCATTAATTAATATTAAACATCACAGCATTGTTCAAATTGTACTTTGCGTAATGCTATCATTGGAAAGAAATGGACATTTTTACGAGGGTTTTAGAACAGATTTAGAGGATTGGTGAGGATTGATGGACAAGATTTTCTATTTGTCGCT
>NZ_JAHLKN010000044.1:0-912 GCF_021498065.1 Mycetohabitans sp. B3
CAGCATGAGCATTTTTGACGACGCTTTTGACCAGCTCATTGGCAATGAAGGTGGTTATTCCAATCACCCTCAGGATCCTGGCGGTGAAACCATGTGGGGTATCACCCAGCGGGTGGCACTCGCGTGGGGCTATACCGGCCCCATGCAGGATTTGCCGCGTGAGACAGCCAAGCACATTGCCAAGACGCTTTACTGGGATCCGCTGCACTGCGATAGTTATGATGCGCGTGTTGCGTTTCAGCTCTTAGATGCCAACTACAACGGTGGCCCTGTTGTCGTTTGGATGCAGCAAGCCAGCGGCACGCTCGCCGACGGCAAACTTGGACCTAAGACGATTGCCGCGGTGCAAGCGGTCGACCCGGAGCTATTTATCCTGCGTTTTGTAGCCGCCCGCCTAGCTTATTTAACCGCGCTGCAAACGTGGCCCAGCTTTGGGCGCGGCTGGACGCGGCGAATCGCCACTAATTTGAGAGTAGCCGGAGCTTAGATCATGTTACCGATTGTTCTCGCTCTTGCGCAGTTTGCGCCGCAAATCGCCCAGTGGATTGGGGGTAGCCGGGCCGAACAGGTGGCGCAGAAAGTGGTCACGATTGCTCAAACGCTCACCGGTACCAGCACGCCCGAGCAGGCGTTGGCTGCAATCCAAGCCAATCCCGAACTGGCCTACCGGTTTCAGGAGTCGATCGTTGAGAGCCAAGTCGAGCTGCAGCGCATCGCCGCTGAGTTGGAGAAGGCCCCTATCACCACCAACATCGAAACGGCGAAAGTGAACGCCGCCAACCGTGCCAATGCTCGGCAAATGGCCTTGACTGCAGAAGATCGCACCCCGCGTAACCTCGCCTATCTATACACAGGCGCCCTATTTCTGGTGATTGGCGCGCACTTCTGTTTGTTGTTCTTTCACATAGAGGT
>NZ_JAHLKN010000045.1:0-2027 GCF_021498065.1 Mycetohabitans sp. B3
GCGCGAGGATTGTCCGGGTGACAGACGTTTGGTGGCCTATTGGGTCGCGGCTGACGGTGGGGTGATGACACCGGTTGAGCTCAAAGCCTATCTTAGCCAAACGCTGCCGGATTACATGGTGCCGGCCGCGTTCGTGCAGCTTGACACGCTGCCTTTGACGCTGAGTGGCAAGCTAAACCAGCGTGCGCTGCCGGCGCCGGATGGCGCGGCTTTTGCGTTGCAAGTGTATGAAGCGCCACAGGGCGAGCTCGAGATCACGCTGGCTCAGATCTGGACCGAATTGCTCGGTGTGGAGCCGGTCGGTCGGCACGACAATTTCTTCGCACTGGGGGGTCATTCGCTGCTCGCGGTGCGCTTGATGAATCGGGTGGCTGTGTTGGGCATCACATTGCCGCTGACGACCCTGTTTGCTGCCCCGACGCTGGCCGGCCTGGCCGCTGCGCTGAACATGCAGCGTACGTCAGACGGTGCGGCGCCACCAACGATCACACCGGTCTCGCGTGACGGCGCGTTGCCGCTGTCGTTCGCGCAGCAACGGCTGTGGTTCCTCGCGCAGCTCGATAGTGCGAGCGATACGTATCATATGCCGATGGCATTGCGCCTGCGCGGGACATTGAATCCTATCGCGTGGCAACAAGCACTGGATGCGCTATGGGCACGTCACGAAGCGCTGCGCTCGGTGTTCGTCAGCGTTGACGGTCAGCCGCAGGTGCAGCTGTTGCCCGCCGAGGCAGGGATGCCGATGACCTGGCATGACCTGCGCGGCGTGTCTGACGCGGTTACTCAGCTCGCCCAACTCAGCGCCGAGGCCGCCCAAGCGCCGTTCGATCTGGCCTGTGGCCCGCTGATGCGCGCGTGCGGCATTCAAGTGGCCGAGGACGAGTACGTGATGCTGCTCGTGCAGCACCATATCGTGTCGGATGGCTGGTCCATGGGGGTGCTGGTGCGCGAATTGAATACGTTGTATCGCGCGGCCTGCGGTGAGCCGGCCGATCCGCTGCCGGCGCTGACGATCCAATATCCGGATTATGCGGCGTGGCAGCGTCAGTGGCTCTCAGGTGAGCGGCTCAAGGCGCAAAGTGAGTACTGGCGCACGCAGCTGGCCGGTGCCCCGGTGCTGCTGGCGCTGCCGACTGACCGGCCGCGTCCGGCGCAGCAATCGTTCGAAGGGGCCTACGTGCCGATTCAGATCGATGCGCAAACCACGCAAGCGCTCAAGCGTTGGAGCCAAGCGCAAGGCGCGACGCTATTCATGACGGTGCTGGCCGCGTGGAGCGCGGTGCTCGCGCGGCTGTCGGGGCAGGAGGATCTGGTCATTGGCACGCCGAGCGCTAGTCGTCACCATCCTCAGATTGAGCCATTGATTGGCTTCTTTGTGAACACGCTGGCGTTGCGTGTGGATGTGTCCGGCGAGCCGAGCGCGGTGCAGCTGCTCGAGCGGGTGCGGCGCACGACGCTGGAGGCGCAAGCGCATCAGGATGTGCCGTTTGAGCAGGTGGTGGAGATCGTGCAGCCGCCGAGGCGGCTGGAGCATACGCCGCTGTTCCAGGTGATGTTCGCGTGGCAGAACAACGAGCGTGCCGTGTGGGATCTGCCGGCGTTAGAAGTCACGCCAGCGGACTTGGCTTATGACGTAGCCAAGTTCGATTTAGACCTGCACCTATATGAAGCAGGTGGGGAGATTGTCGGCGGGCTGAATTATGCGACGGCGCTGTTCGATCGCGCGACGATTGAGCGGCACGTCGGGTATTTGCAGACGATGTTGCAGGCGATGGCCGCTGACGACCAGCATTCAGTCACCCGTGTTGAGTTGCTGTCGCCGGCCGAGCGCATGTTGTTGCTGCAGACGTGGAACGCGACGCAGCAGGACTACCCGGCGCACCAATGCATTCACCAGCTGTTTGAAGCGCAAGTGGAGCACACGCCCGAGTCGGCAGCATTGGTCTATGAGGGCCAGACGCTCAGCTACGCTCAGTTGAATGCCCGGGCGAATCGCCTCGCGCATCAGTTAATCGCATTAGGTGTGA
>NZ_JAHLKN010000046.1:0-14896 GCF_021498065.1 Mycetohabitans sp. B3
TCGCGCTCACCCAAACTGTCCATGATCACGCTGAAACGCCGTCCACCATCAGCCTGATTCGACCGTCCATGATCGCTGAAATACGCACCCTGACTATATGGTGCCGGCCGCCTTTGTGCGGCTCGATGCGTTGCCGTTGACGCCCAACGGTAAGCTGGATCGGCGTGCGCTACCGGAGCCAGACGCCGACGCGCTTGCGCATCACGCATATGAAGCACCACGAGGCGAACTCGAAGCCACGCTGGCGGCCATTTGGGCGCAGCTATTGGGCGTCGAGCGTGTCGGCCGGCATGACAGTTTCTTTGCGCTTGGGGGCCATTCGTTGCTTGCGGTGCGTTTGATGAACCGGGTCAGGGCTTTGGGTGCTGACGTGCCGCTCCCGACCCTGTTCGCATCGCCGACGCTGGCCGCGTTTGCGGCGGTGGTGAGTGTGCAACTGGACCAGCCAGTCAATGCATTGCCTGAGATCACATCGATCTCACACGAAGGCGGCTTGCCGCTGTCGTTCGCGCAGCAACGGCTGTGGTTCCTCGCGCAATTTGAGGGCGTGGATAGCACCACCTATCATATCCCGCTCGCACTGCGCTTGTGTGGGCCGCTCGATCAAGCCGCGTGGCAGCAAGCACTCAATGCGGTATTCGCGCGTCATGAAGCGCTGCGCTCGACGTTTGTGAGCGTCGATGGCCAGCCACAGGTGCAACTGCTGGGGCCCGACGTGGGTTTGCCGCTGCTCTGGCATGATCTGCGCGGTGCGCCCGATGCCGACGCGCAGCTGGCGCGCTTAAGTGCTGATGAAGCGCAGACGCGGTTCGATTTGGCGCATGGCCCGCTGATTCGCGCGCAGATGGTGCAGCTTGCTGATAACGAACATCGGTTCTTGCTCACACAGCACCATATTGTGTCGGACGGCTGGTCGTTCGGCGTGCTGGTGCGAGAATTGAGTGCACTTTATGCCGCCTGTTGTGCCGGTGAGGCCAATCCGCTGCCGCCGCTAAGCATCCAATATCCAGACTATGCGGCTTGGCAACGGCAATGGTTGTCAGGTGAGAAGCTCCAGCATCAAAGTGACTATTGGCGTAAGGTGCTGGCCGATGCACCGGTGTTGCTAGAGCTGCCCACCGATCGGCCCCGTCCCGCACAGCAATCGTTTGCCGGCGCGCAGGTGCCGGTGTACATCGACGCAGAAACGACGCATGCACTTAAACGCATAAGCCACAGGCACGGCACGACATTGTTTATGACGGTGCTCGCTGCGTGGAGCGCAGTACTGTCGCGCTTGTCGGGACAGGACGATGTGGTTATCGGCACACCGAGCGCCAACCGCAATCACCCTCAGATCGAACCGCTGATCGGCTTTTTTGTTAATACGCTCGCGTTGCGCATGGATTTATCCGGTGAACCGGACATCACTGAATTACTCGCGCGTGCGCGACAATGCACGTTGCAAGCGCAAGCACACCAGGATTTGCCGTTCGAGCAGGTCGTCGAAATTGTGCAGCCGCCGCGAAGACTCAATCATACGCCGCTATTTCAAGTGATGTTTGCGTGGCAGCAAAACGCGATCGACGCATGGAAGTTGCCGGGCCTGCAAGTGCAGCCGGTTGAGCTAAGCTGTGATGCGGTCAAATTTGATCTCGAGTTGAGCCTACAAGAGGCCGGCGACGTAATTGTTGGGCAATTGGAGTACAGCACCGCGCTGTTTGACCGCTCTACGATTGAACGGCATGTTGGTTATTTGCAGGCGATGCTGTACGCGATGGTCGCTGATGCACGCCAATCAGTGGCGAGGATTGAGCTGCTTGCGCCAGAAGAACGCAAACTTGTGCTTCAAAGCTGGAACGCCACGCAAAGGGACTATCCAGCTCACTTGTGCATTCACCAATTGTTTGAAGCACAAGTCGCTCGTTCACCGGATGCGACTGCACTGATATATGATAAAAAGACAGTCAACTACGCGGAGCTGAACGCGCGAGCTAATCGTCTCGCGCATCAGCTAATTGAGCGGGGTGTGCAGCCCGATACACGGGTGGCAATTTGTGTCGAGCGCTCTACAGCAATGGTCGTGGGGCTACTCGCAATTTTGAAGGCCGGGGGCGCTTATGTGCCGCTCGACCCTGCCTATCCGGCTGAGCGTCTTGCTTATATCCTTTCGGATTCCGCGCCAACGATTGTGCTGGCCGATGCAGCGGGCTACGCCGCGCTCGGTGACGCTGCGCTTGCCTCCTGCACCGTGCTCGACCCAAATGTGCTGCCAGCGTTGCCCGATACTAATCCACAAGTGTCCGGGCTGACTGCTCGTCACCTTGCATATGTGATCTATACGTCTGGCTCGACTGGTGCCCCAAAAGGCGTGATGGTTGAACATCGAAGCGTTGCGAATCTGGTAACGGCGGCGGCGCAAACACTTGAGCTGACCGCACAAGATAGGATGCTGCAGTTTTCCTCGCTGTCTTTTGATACTTCAGTGGGGGAAATTTTTACTTTTTTAACGCATGGCGCCGCTGTAGTACTGAGTACAAAGGTATGGTTGACCGAAGGCCATCAGTTTTGGAAGCTTTGCAAGGCCAATCGCTTGAGCGTAGTTGACTTACCGGTTCAATTTTGGTCCCAGCTAGTCCAGGAAAAAGCTTCCGTTGCAGACAGTGTGCGTGCAATTCTAATTGGTGGCGAGGCCTTGAGTGTATCGGCATATGATGCATGGTTTGCCGGCACAGGCCATCGGCCACGCTTGCTGAACGCGTATGGCCCCACTGAAACGACGATTGCCGCCACGATACACGAGGTCAACGATGAGTATGACAGCTGGCGTGCGATGGGTCGCCCGCTGGCTAACACACGACTCTATATTTTAAACGAGCACAGCCAACCAGTGCCGTTGGGTGCGGTCGGGGAGCTGTATATCGGCGGCGTGGGCGTGGCGCGCGGCTATTTGAACCGGCCCGAGCTCACGGCCGAGCGCTTTGTGTGCGATCCGTTCTCATCTGTAACCGACGCGCGAATGTACAAGACCGGTGACTTAGCCCGTTATTTGCCCGACGGTACCCTGCAATTTCTGGGCCGTAACGATCATCAGGTCAAGATCCGCGGTTTTCGCATTGAGCCGGGTGAAATTGAAGCGCGTCTGACTGAGCATCCACAAGTGCACGACGCGGTGGTACTTGCACGCGGCGAGGGTATTGAGAAGCGGCTGGTCGCGTATGTGGTCGCCAAGCCTGACGAAAACCTCGTGAGCACGCTGCGTGCGCATGTGGCCGATTGCTTGCCCGAATACATGGTGCCGACCGCCTTTGTGCGGCTTGATGCTTTCCCATTGACACCAAATGGCAAGCTCGATCGGCGTGCACTACCCATGCCGAGTGACGACGCGTTTGTCCACCAGGCGTATGAAGCGCCGCAAGGCAAGGTTGAAACCGTACTTGCGGATATCTGGGCCGAACTACTTGGCGTTGAGCGTGTGAGCCGCCATGACAGCTTCTTCGCACTGGGTGGTCAGTCGTTGCTTGCGGTGCGTTTAATTGAGCATCTCAGGCAGCGGGGGCTCGGCCTGCCGGTGCGTGCGTTGTTTGAAACGCCCACGTTGAATGCGTTAGCCCAATCGGTTGGACAGCATCATGACGTGACAGTACCGCCGAACGTGATCACGCCCGAGACGACAGCGCTCATCCCGTCGATGCTGCCGCTGATTAACCTAACACAAGCCGACCTTAACCAAATCGTTGCTCAGACACCGGGTGGCATCACGAATATTCAGGATATTTACGCACTGTCGCCATTGCAGGACGGTATTCTGTTTCATCACCTGCTCGCCAGTTGCGGCGATCCCTATTTGCTGACCACCCAGTTGGCCTTTGATAACCGGGCTTTACTGGATCGTTATTTGCATGCGGTGCAGCAAGTCGTTAACCGACACGACATCTTACGCACCGCGTTTATTTGGCAAGGGTTGTCCACGCCCGCGCAGGTCGTCTGGCGGCATGCGCCGCTGTCGGTCATAGAGCTGGTATTAAGTCCTGCCGACGGACCGATTGCCGAGCAACTTGCCCAACGGTTTGATCCTCGTCAACATCGGCTCGATTTAACACGAGCGCCTTTGCTACGCTTCGTAGTCGCGCAGGATATCGATGGTCGATGGCTGATGGTGCAGCTGATGCATCATTTGATTGGTGATCACTCAACGGGGGAAATGACGCATGCGGAAGTGCAAGCGTTTCTCGAAGGCCGAGGCGACGCGCTGCCGCCTGCGCAACCGTTCCGTAACCTAGTTGCGCAGACACGCTTGAGGCTCAGTGAAGACGAGCATACGCGCTTTTTTACCGACATGCTCGCCGATGTTGACGAGCCGACGCTGCCGTTTGGGCTGGCCGACGTGCATCGCGATGGTGACCAGGTCACCGAAGCACACTGGATGTTGCCGCAGGCATTGAACGATCGGCTGCGCATTCAAGCCAAGCGCTCAGGTGTAAGCTTGGCCAGCTTATGTCATCTCGCGTGGGCGCGAGTGCTCGCATGTGCTAGTGGCCAACATCAGGTCGTGTTCGGCACGGTGCTGCTTGGCCGAATGCAGGCAGGCGGTGGTGCGGACCGGGCGCTCGGGTTGTTTCTCAACGTACTGCCGTTGTGCGTCGATTTAAACGGTAGTGTACGCGACAGCTTACATGACACGCACGCGCGGCTCGCCGCGCTGCTTGAGCATGAACATGCGTCGCTCGCGCTCGCGCAGCGCTGCAGTGGCGTGCCGGCGGGCTCGCCACTGTTTAGTGCGCTGCTTAATCATCGGCACAATTCACCCTCGTCTGGTGAGAATAAAACAGCGGCCGGTATCGAATTTTTGGGTGCACAAGAGCGAACCAATTATCCGCTTACCCTATCGGTAGAAGACTTCGGTACTGCGCTGGGCCTGACCGTGCAGGTTGTGCAACCGATCGACCCGGACCGTGTGTGCGGATATATGCAGCAGGCGCTGGCAAGCCTTGCTAAAGCATTGGAGCAGGAGCCAGACGCGCCGGTGCAGCAGCTCGAAGTGCTACCCGAAGCTGAGCGCCAATTATTGCTTGAAACGTGGAACGCAACGCAGCAGGCGTATCCGGCGCACTGGTGCATCCATCAAATGTTTGAGGCACAGGTGGAGCGCACGCCTCAAGCTACAGCGCTGGTGTATGAAGAGCAAACACTGAGCTATGCTCAGTTGAATGCACAGGCCAATCGCCTGGCGTATCAGCTCATTGAATCGGGCGTCAAGCCGGACGCACGCGTGGCGATCTGTGTTGAGCGCTCGCCGGCGCTGGTGGTGGGGCTGTTGGCGATTCTAAAGGCGAGCGGCTCGCGCATATCCTAGCCGATGCTGCACCTGATATTGTGCTAGCCGATGTGGCGGGCCGTGCCGCGCTCGGTGACGCGGCGCTCGCCCAGCGCACGGTGCTCGATCCCAATGCGCTGCCAGATCGGGCGCACACGAATCCACCAGTACCGGACCTCACCGCCCGTCATCTTGCATATGTGATTTATACGTCTGGCTCGACCGGTATGCCCAAAGGGGTGATGGTCGAGCACGCGCAGGTGACGCGGCTGTTTGACGCGACACAATCTTGGTATCACTTTGATCAGCATGACACCTGGTGCCTGTTCCACTCCTTTGCTTTCGATTTCTCCGTCTGGGAGCTGTGGGGCGCGTTACGCTACGGTGGCAAACTGATTATTGTGCCTCATCACATTGCCCGCTCTCCCGACGCTTTCTACCAGTTGGTTTGCGAGCAGCGTGTCACCGTATTGAACCAGACGCCCAGTGCGTTTAAGGCATTGATCGCCAGCCAAGCCCAAAGCGCCTTATCGGATCGATTACGCTATGTAATCTTTGGCGGCGAGGCGCTAGAGCCGACCGCTTTGCAAGCTTGGTACGCCACGCATGACGAATGCCGTCCGCAGTTGGTCAACATGTATGGGATTACCGAAACCACCGTACATGTGACTTATCGGCCACTTCGACAACAAGATAGCAAGCAAGCGGGCAATCCGATTGGTGTACGGATCCCCGACTTAAAAATTTACTTGCTTGACGTGCATGGACAGCCGGTGCCGTTGGGCGCGCTCGGGGAATTATATATTGGCGGCGCGGGGGTCGCACGAGGTTACCTGAATCGGCCTGAACTGACGGCCGAGCGTTTCATGCCCGATCCGTTCTCAGACCAGCCCAATGCGCGGATGTACAAGACGGGGGATTTGGCTCGGTACCTGCCCGATGGCAACCTAGAGTTTCTGGGCCGTAACGACCATCAAGTTAAGATCCGCGGCTTTCGGATTGAATTGGGCGAGATCGAGGCGTGCCTGGTGCAGCACGCGCAGGTGTGCGATGCAGTGGTGCTCGTGCGGGGCGACGGCATGGATAAGCGGCTTGTCGCGTACGTGGTGGCAGAGCCGGATGAGGTGCTGGCTAGCACGCTGCGCGCGCAGGTGGCCGCTCGCTTGCCCGAATACATGGTACCAGCGGCGTTTGTGCGATTGGATACATTGCCGTTGACGCCGAATGGCAAGCTGGATCGGCGTGCACTGCCTGAACCAGACGCTGCGGCGCTTGCGCATCACGCCTATGAAGCGCCGCAAGGCGAACTGGAGACGACGCTGGCGACGATCTGGGCCGAGTTGCTTGGTGTCGAGCGAGTCGGTCGGCACGACAGCTTCTTTGCGCTGGGCGGCCATTCGCTGCTTGCAGTGCAATTACTCGAGCTTCTCCGACGCCGAGGATTCGGGCTGTCCGTACGGGCGCTGTTCGACACACCGGTGCTCAGTGCGCTGGCCCAGTCGCTAGTCCAGCACCAACATTGCGAAGTGACGGTGCCCGCTAACGTCATCACGCCCGAAACTACCGTGCTTACCCCCTCAATGTTGCCGCTGATTGAGCTGACGCAGGCTGACATTGACCGGATTGTCACGCAGGTGCCCGGTGGTGTTGCCAATATCCAAGACATTTATGCGCTCTCGCCACTGCAGGACGGCATTTTGTTCCACCATCTGCTGGCGAGCGACGGCGATCCGTATTTGCAGATTGCGCAATTGGCGTTTGATACGCGAGCGCGGCTCGATCAGTATCTGGAGGCGGTCCAGCAGGTCATTAATCGACACGACATTTTGCGCAGCGCGTTCGTGTGGGAAGGTGTGTCGACGCCCGCACAGGTGGTCTGGCGCCATGCGACGCTGTCGGTGACCGAACTCGCTCTACACGCCGATGACGGGCCGATTATTGAACAGTTGACGCGACGCTTCGATCCCCGTCATTTTCGCCTGGATTTGACTCAGGCACCGCTGATGCGCTTTGCAATTGCGCAAGACACCGATGGCCGCTGGTTAGCAGTCCAGTTGATGCACCATCTGATTGACGATGTTTCTTCGTTGCAGATTATGCACTCAGAAGTACAGATGTTTATTGCGGGCCAGGGCCAGGCACTGCCTGCTGCGCAGCCGTTCCGTAACTTGGTGGCACAAGCACGCCTGGGGCTCAGTCAAGAAGCACACAAGCGCTTCTTTACCGAGATGCTTGCTGACGTGGAGGAGCCGACGCTGCCGTTCGGCCTGACGGAGGGGCATCATGGCGACGCGGAAGTGACCGGGGCGTATCGCAGGTTACCTCCGTCGTTGAACGACCGGCTACGTTTGCAGGCTCGGCATTTGGGGGTGAGCCTCGCGAGCCTATGCCATTTGGCGTGGGCACAAGTGCTCGCACGCGCGAGCGGTCAACAGTCTGTGGTGTTTGGCACGGTGCTGTTTGGGCGGATGCATGCCGGTGACGGTGCGGCCAGCGCGATGGGACTGTTTATCAACACGTTGCCGCTGCGTATAGAGTTGCACGGTAGTGTGCAAGATAGTGTACGGGCCACGCACGCGCGGCTCGCTGCGCTGCTCGAGCATGAGCACGCGTCGCTTGCGCTTGCGCAGCGTTGCAGTGGGGTGCCGGCTGGTACGCCGCTCTTTAGCGCGCTACTGAACTACCGACACAGCGCGATGGATCTGGGCGAGCGCAGCATTCTACCGGGTGTCGAGCTGCTGGGATCGAAAGAGCGTGACCACTATCCTATCGGGCTATCAGTCGAAGACTTTGGACAAGGGTTGGGCCTAACCGCGAAGGTCGTGCAACCGATTGACCCCGACCGGGTGTGCGGATATATGCAGCAGGCGCTGTGTGGCTTGGTTGAGGCCCTCGAGGCAGCGCCCGAGCAGCCAGTACGGCAGTTGGAGATATTACCCAGTGAGGAGCGGACTTTATTGCTTCAGACATGGAATGCGACGCAGCAGGACTATCCAGCCCATCTGTGCATTCATCAATTGTTTGAGGCGCAAGTCGAACTCGCGCCCGACGCGACGGCGCTAGTGATCGAAGACCAAACACTCAGTTATATGCAACTCAATGCGCAGGCCAACCGCCTCGCACACCATTTACGAGATTTAGGCGTAGGTCCTAACTGTCATGTAGCGCTGTACGCGCAGCGTGACCCGCAAACGCTGGTTGGTATGCTCGCTACGCTCAAGGCTGGTGGTGCCTATGTACCGCTAGACCCGGCTTATCCACCAGAACGGTTGGCGCATATGGTTGCAGACAGCGCGCCAATAGTCCTGCTTAGCGTGGGTAAGCCGCATACTGCGGTGACGCAAGGTTTAAGAGCTGGTGTACCAGTGCTGGATTTGCACAAGGATACGGCGCAGTGGGCGCACCAAAGCATAAATAATCTTGGTATGCATGAGTTGGCTTTAAATACGAAAAATATAGCCTACGTGATTTATACGTCGGGTTCAACAGGCCAGCCTAAAGGAGTAATGGTCCCACACCAAGGCGTGGTGAATCTTGTTACGGCAATGGCGCGTAAACTCGGTATCACTGCGCAAGACCGGATGCTGCAATTTGCTTCGCTGTCTTTTGATACGTCGATTGAGGAAATCTTCAGGCCTTTGACACAGGGCGCTGCACTGGTGCTGCGCACCGATGCGTGGCTGGTTGGAGGCCAGCGGTTTTGGGCGCTTTGTGACGCGAACCGCGTGAGTGTGGTGAATTTGCCTGTTCAATTTTGGGCACAGTTGGTCCAAGAAAGGGCCCCTGTTGCGAAAAGTGTTCGCACAATTATCGTTGGCGGAGACGCATTGAACGCGACGGCATGCGAGGCATGGTTTGCCGGCAATGGTTACCGGCCGCGTTTGTTGAATTTTTATGGCCCGACCGAAACGACAGTGACTGCTATCGTGCATGAGGTTACCCGCCATGAAAGCAGCTGGCGCATTATTGGCCGGCCCATTGATAACACGCGACTTTATCTCTTGGATGCTTGCAGACAAACGGTTCCTGTGGGCGCGGTCGGTGAACTATATATTGGTGGCGCTGGGGTTGCACGCGGTTACCTGAATCGGCCTGAGTTGACCGCCGAGCGCTTTGTGCCGGATCCGTTCTTAGATGAAGTCGATGCGCGCATGTATAAAACTGGTGACTTAGCGCGCTACCTGCCTAATGGCAACCTAGAGTTCCTGGGGCGCAACGATGACCAAGTCAAGATCCGAGGTTTTCGCATCGAGCCGGGCGAGATCGAGGTGTGTCTAGTTCGGCATTCTCAGGTGCGCGACGCGGTGGTGCTTGCCCGCGGTGAAGGCGGTGACAAACGGCTCATTGCATATGTGGTCGCTGAATCGGATGAGTGTCTTGCGACTACACTGCGTGCGCATGTGGCCGCGCACTTGCCCGAGTATATGGTGCCAGCGGCGTTTGTGCGGCTGGATGCATTCCCGTTGACGCCAAACGGCAAACTTGACCGGTGTGCACTGCCCGAGCCAGACGCCGACGCGTTTGCGCACCAGGCGTACGAGGCGCCGCAAGGTGAGTTGGAAACTGTGCTCGCAGCAATATGGGCCGAGTTGCTCGGTGTTGAGCATGTCAGTCGGCATGATAGCTTTTTTGCGCTGGGGGGGCATTCGCTGCTGGCGGTGCAACTGATTGAGCGCCTGCGGCGCCGGAACTTGGGCTTGTCGGTGCGTGCATTATTTGAAAAACCGACGTTGAGTGCGCTGGCGCAAACGCTGAGTCAGCACCGTGAAGTGGCGGTGCCATTGAACGTGATCACGTCTGATACCGCTGCGCTGACACCCGAGATGTTGCCATTAATCGATCTCACGCAAGCCGATATTGACCGGATTGTTGAGCAGGTGCCGCACGGTGTGGCAAATATCCAGGACATTTATGCACTGTCACCATTGCAAGATGGCATGCTGTTTCACCACCTGCTTGCCAGCGATGGTGATCCGTATCTATTGATTGTGCAGTTGGCTTTTGATAGCCGTGCGCGGCTCGATCAGTACCTGAACGCGCTACAACAAGTGATCCATCGGCATGACATACTGCGTACCGCATTTGTCTGGCAAGGCTTATCGGTTCCCGCCCAAGTGGTGTGGCGTCATGCGTCATTGTCGGTCACCGAATTGACTTTGGATCCAGTTAATGGGCCGATTGCTGAGCAATTGGCGCAGCGCTTTGACCCCCGCCAATACCGCCTTGATTTGACGCAGGCGCCACTGCTGCGCTGTGCCGTAGCACAAGATACCGACGGTCGCTGGCTACTGGTGCAGTTGCAGCACCATCTGATCGGCGATCATTCGACGTTGGAGGTGATGCACACGGAGATACAGGCGTTCATCGAAGGTCAAGGCCAGGCCCTATCAGAGGCGCAGCCGTTCCGCAATCTAGTTGCGCAGGCGAAGCTAGGCATGAGTGAAGATGAACATGCGCACTTTTTTACTGAGATGCTCGCCGATGTTGACAAGCCGACGCTGCCGTTTGGGTTGACAGAAGTGCATCACGATGGTGCGCATCCGAGTGAAGCATACTGGGTACTGCCACAGACATTGAACGATCGGCTGCGCGCGCAGGCGAAACGCTTGAAGGTGAGCCTGGCCAGCTTGTGTCATGTGGCATGGGCGCAGGTGCTCGCGCGCGCGAGCGGCCAATTGCAGGTAGTGTTCGGCACGGTGCTGTTCGGGCGGATGCAAGGTGGTCGTGATGCTGACAGCGCGATGGGGCTGTTTATCAATACGTTGCCGCTGCGCGTGGGATTGCATGGCAGCGTGCAAGACAGCGTGCGAGAGACTCACGCGTGGCTCGCTGCGCTGCTCGAGCATGAACATGCATCGCTCGTGCTTGCACAACGTCATAGTGGCGTGCCAGTGGGCGCGCCACTGTTCAGTGCGCTGCTCAATTACAGACACCATGCAACACCGTCAGATGTGCCGAACTTGCCCTCGGGGATCAAACTGCTTAGCGCTCGAGAGCGTACTAATTATCCGTTGAGCTTGTCGGTTGAGGATGATGGGCAGGCGTTGGGTCTCACGGCACAGGTCGCGCAGTCTCTCGATCCCGATCGTGTATGCGGATATATGCAGCAGGCGCTGGCAAGCCTCGCCAAAGCATTGGAGCAGGAGCCAGATATGCCGATGCAGCAGCTAGAGGTGCTACCCGAGGCTGAGCGCCAATTGTTGCTTGAAACGTGGAACGCAACGCAGCAGGCGTATCCAGCGCACTTGTGCATCCATCAAATGTTCGAGGCGCAGGTGGAGCGCACGCCTCAGGCTACAGCGCTGGTGTATGAAGAGCAGACATTGAGCTATGCTCAGTTGAATGCACAGGCCAATCGCCTGGCGCATCAGCTCATTGAATCGGGCGTCAAGCCGGACGCACGCGTGGCGATCTGCGTCGAGCGTTCACCGGCGCTGGTCGTCGGATTGCTGGCGATCCTCAAAGCCGGGGGCGCGTATGTGCCGCTGGCCCCCACCTATCCTGGCGAGCGCTTGACGCACATCCTCGCCGATGCGGCCCCGAGCATTGTACTGGCCGATGCGACCGGGCGCGCTGCGTTGGGCGAGGCGGCGCTCGCGTCTTGCACGGTGCTCGATCCGACCACCCTGCCGGCGTTGCCGGACACCAATCCCTCGGTAGCCGAGCTGACGGCCCAGCATCTGGCGTATGTGATCTATACGTCCGGCTCGACCGGCATGCCCAAGGGCGTACAGAGTGAGCACCAGGCGCTTATCAATCGTCTGGTGTGGATGCAACAAGCTTATGGTTTGACGACGGCCGATCGTGTACTTCAGAAAACACCTGTTAGTTTTGACGTGTCTGTCTGGGAGTTCTTCTGGACTTTACTCCATGGCGCTACCCTGGTTGTGGCGGCACCCGATGTGCATAAAGATCCGGCTGCCTTGATAGAGTTGATTACTCGGCAGCGCATCACGACGGCTCATTTTGTGCCGTCCATGCTCAGCATGTTTTTGCACAATGAAGGGGTTCAGCACTGTACGTCTGTGAAACGGCTGATTTGCAGTGGCGAAGCGCTGCCAGGGGCGAGTGTGCGGCTTTGCCAAATGCTGTTACCGAGCGCGCAGCTGTATAACTTGTATGGTCCGACGGAAGCGGCAATTGACGTGACGGCCTGGACTTGCCCGGCAAACTATACAGAGGACATCGTGCCAATCGGCCGGCCGATAGCGAACACGCGCGTTTATCTGCTCGATGTGCACGGCCAGCCGGTGCCACTGGGTGCGGTCGGCGAGCTGTATATTGGTGGCGCGGGCGTGGCACGCGGCTATCTGAACCGCCCAGAGCTGACCGCTGAGCGCTTTGTGCCGGATCCGTTCTCCGATGACGCGGGTGCACGGCTGTATAAGACCGGAGATTTGGCGCGTTACCAACCGGACGGCAATATAGAATTCTTAGGGCGCAATGATGATCAAGTCAAGATTCGCGGTTTTCGGATTGAACCGGGCGAGATCGAAGCGTGCTTAACGGCGCACCCGCAGGTGCGTGATGCGGTGGTGCTCGCGTGCGGTGAAGGCTCGGATAAGCGGCTGGTTGCATATGTGCAGGCCGAAGCGGATGAGCAGCTTGCGAGCACGCTGCGTGCACAAGTAGCGGCGAGCTTGCCTGAGTATATGGTGCCCAGTGCGTTTGTGCGGCTCGATGCGTGGCCGCTGACACCGAACGGCAAGCTCAATCGGCGTGCGCTGCCTGCACCGGATGATGACGCGCTGGCGCATCAAGCGTATGAAGTACCACAAGGCGAGCTGGAGACGACGCTCGCGGCGATCTGGGCCGAGCTATTGGGTGTGGAGCGTGTAGGGCGGCACGACAGCTTCTTTGCGCTCGGGGGCCACTCGCTGCTGGCCATGCGCCTGATCAATCGTGTACGCACAGCGTTAGGGGTTGACCTTGCTATTCGCACGCTGTTTGAGGCACCCACCCTCGCAGGCTTAGCACGCCATTTAGTTAAGTATGACGGGATGCAAGAAAACTCGTTTTCCGTTCTGCTTCCTCTTAAACCTATAGGCAGCCGTCCTGCTCTTTTCTGCGTTCATCCTGGATTGGGTTTGAGCTGGAGCTATATGGGTCTGTCTAGTTACCTTCACCCGGATCAGCCCCTCTATGGCTTGCAGGCTCGCGGGTTCGATGGAACAAGTCCGCCTGCGGCTACCTTTGACGAGATGGTGTCAGACTATCTTGAACAAATGCGCCGTGTCCAGCCCAAAGGGCCTTACTGCTTATTAGGATGGAGCTTCGGCGGTATTGTGGCACATAGCATGGCTGTTCGACTCGGATACCAAGGGGAAAAAGTGACGTTGCTAGCGTTACTGGATAGTACTCCTTTTGTGGGCAGCAAAGCCCTTGTAGAGAAAAGAAATCAACTTGATCAGGCGATGGTTAGGGATGGGCTTGCCTACCACTATGGCAATGAGTTAGTCTCGGCGATGGATAAGCATTTATTGGAAAACGCAGATAAAATTGCAAGGAACATTTTGCATATTGTCGAAAATTATTCTCCACCGCAGTATGGTGGGGATGCGCTATTGTTTCGAGCCACGGTAGCAGAGGTTGGAGATGAAACACTAGTTTCTCCTGAGGAGTGGAAACCGTATGTGCTGGGAAATATGGAAGTTTATGATGTCCGTTGCAGTCATGAAGAAATGCTCAGTCAGGAACCAGCGACAGTAATTGGCGAAATTCTAGCTAGTAGGTTGGATGAACTGGCAGATAAATAAACCCAAGGAGAGACTGATGCAGTACAGTAGGATTTTACAGAAGAATATTGCTAAGCCTGCTGCTGAGTATGTCGTTCCTTGCTCGTATATGGCTTGCACTTGTCGGGTTGGCTTATACGATAAAGGGCGAGAAGTTTGCTATTTGTATCGCTTGCGTTGCGCGTACAGTCATCACTTGTGCCAACAAGGTAATAGCTCTCCCGATATCGTTTTAAAAAATGAGTTAACCGTGAGGGTGCAGTGCAGAGCGGGGCGGCTGGTAACTGCCAAATTTAAGTATTTCAATAATTGTTCGTGGAGTGTCTCGGATCGCCTGATTGGTTACGGTGATGGCGTTAATATTAAAAAGCGCAGTGCATCAATTTTGAATTATTTGTGATATTTAGATTGATTGAATGAGGGCTGGATTTGTGTCGGGTCCTGAAGTAAGTATTTGGTGAGTTAAAAGTGGTAATAATTTTTTGAAAAAAGGTCGATTGTGTATAAAATGCTGGAAATTACAGGTGAACCCATAAGGGTAAATGACGTTGCCAGGGTGGCATATGATTTTAATATTCATGTTTGCCTTGGTCAAAAAGCATGCAAGTCTATTGTTGAATCCCGCAAATTGCTTGACAATCTTATTTTGCAGGGGAAGGTGATTTATGGTGTAAATACAAGTATGGGGGGATTTGTTAAATACCTTATCCCAGAAAAGTATGCGACGCAAACGCAAGAAAATCTTATTGCGGCAGTCGCAACAAATGTTGGTCCATACTTTGATGATGCTGTGGTTCGAGCGACGATGTTAACACGTATCAACTCGCTTGCTCGAGGAGTATCTGCAATTTCACTAGAAAATATT
>NZ_JAHLKN010000047.1:0-3463 GCF_021498065.1 Mycetohabitans sp. B3
CGAGAGCACCACGTTTGCGACGACTTACAAGATCACGTCCGTGCCGGAAACAAACGCCAGCATCCCGATTGGCCGGCCGATTGCGAATACGTGCGTTTATCTGCTCGACGCGCACGGCCAGCCGGTGCCGCTGGGCGCGATCGGTGAGTTGTATATTGGTGGTGCTGGGGTGGCACGCGGTTATCTGAACCGCCCGGCGTTGACCGCCGAGCGCTTTGTGCCGGATCCGTTCTCCGATGAAGCGGGTGCGCGGCTGTATAAGACTGGGGATGTGGCGCGTTATTTACCGGACGGCAATCTGGAGTATTTGGGGCGCAACGATGAGCAAGTGAAGATCCGCGGCTTTCGGATTGAACCGGGCGAGATTGCGGCGTGCCTCATACAACACCCGCAGGTGCGTGATGCGGTGGTGCTGGCAACCGGTGAAGGCTCGGATAAGCGGCTCGTGGCGTATGTGCAAGCCGAAGCGGATGAGCAATTGGCGAGCACACTGCGCGCACAGATGGCGGCGAGGCTGCCCGAGTATATGGTGCCCAGTGCGTTTGTGCGGCTCGATGCGTGGCCGCTGACGCCCAACGGCAAGCTTGATCGGCGTGCATTGCCGGCACCGGATGACGCCGCGCTGGCGCATCAAGCGTATGAAGCGCCGCAAGGCGAGCTCGAGGCGACGCTCGCGGCGATCTGGGCCGAGCTATTGCGAACGTGTCGGTCGGCACGACAGCTTCTTTGCGCTCGGCGGGCACTCGCTGCTGGCGGTGCAGCTCATTGAGCGTCTACGGCGTCAGGGCTTGAGTGTGTCGGTGCGGGCGCTATTTGAGGCACCGACGCTCAGTGCGTTGGCGCAGACGTTGGGTCAGTGCCGTGACGTGGTGGTGCCGCCCAACGCGATCACATCTGACACGACTGCAATTACGCCATCGATGCTGCCGCTCATTGAGCTGACGCAAGCGGACATTGAACAGATTGTCGAGCAGGTGCCCGGTGGCGTAGCCAATATCCAGGACATTTATGCGCTGTCACCGTTGCAAGACGGGCTGCTGTTTCACCATTTGCTGGCCAGTGCAGGCGATCCGTATCTGCTGATGGCGCAGCTGGCCTTTGACACGCGAGCGCGGCTTGACCAGTATCTGCATGCGCTGCAGCAGGTGATCGATCGTCACGATATTTTGCACACCGCGTTCGTGTGGGAAGGGCTGTCCATGCCCGCGCAAGTGGTATGGCGCCACGCACGGCTGCCGGTCACCGAGCTGACGTTAGACGCCGCTGACGGGCCGATCGCCGAGCAATTGGCGCGGCGCTTTGATTCGCGTCACACGCGCTTGGAGCTGACGCAAGCGCCGCTGCTGCACGGTGCGATCGCCCAGGATAGTGAGGGGCGCTGGCTGCTCATGCAGCGGCTGCACCATCTGATCATTGATCACTCGACGATGGAAGTGATGTACGCGGAGGTGCGCGCATTCATCGAGGGGCGAGGCGACACGCTGCCGCCGGCGCAGCCGTTCCGCCATCTGGTCGCGCAAGCAAGGCTTGGCGTGAGCCAAGCCGAACACGAACACTTTTTTAACGAGCTGCTCGCGGATGTAGAGCCGACCCTGCCGTTTGGGCTTGCACAGGTACAGCACGACGGCAGTGAAGTGAGCGAGTCACGCCGGATGCTGCCGCCGGCGTTGAACGATCAACTGCGCGCGCATGCGCGGCGCCTAAGCGTGAGCTTAGCAAGCCTATGTCATCTAGCGTGGGCACAGATGCTCGCCCGCGCGAGTGGCCAACAACGTGTAGTGTTTGGCACGGTGCTATTCGGGCGCATGCAAGCGGGTGAGGGCGCCGATCGTGCGATGGGGCTCTTTATCAATACGCTGCCGCTGCGCGTGGACTTGGATGGCAGTGTGCAGGATAGCGTGCATGCGACGCACGCGCGCCTAGCGGCGCTGTTGGAACATGAGCACGCGTCGCTGGCGCTCGCACAGCGCACTAAAGAGCGGCGTGCCGGCGGACACGCCGCTCTTTAGTGCGCTGCTCAATTACCGGCACAATGCGATGGATTCAAGCGCGCGCAGCGGGCTACCGGGCGTTGAACTGTTGAGCGCTCAGGAGCGCACCAATTATCCGCTAACACTGTCGGTCGACGATTTCGGTCAAGCGCTGGGACTGAGCGCGCAGAGCGTGCTGTCACTGGACCCGGATCGGGTGTGCGCGTATATGCAGCAGGCGCTGCACAGCTTGGCCGACGCGCTCGAGGCGACGCCCGACAACGCAGTGCAGCAGTTGCAGGTGCTGCCTGAGGCCGAGCGCGAGTTGCTGCTTAACACATGGAACGCGACGCAGCAGGCGTATCCGTTGCACTGGTGCGTGCATCAGCTATTCGAAGCGCAGGTCGAGCGCACGCCCGAGGCGACGGCGCTGGTGTTTGAAGACCAAACGTTGAGCTATGCGCAGCTGAACGCACAAGCCAATCGTCTCGCGCACCAGTTGATCGAGTTAGGCGTCAAGCCCGATGCACGCGTGGCGATCTGCATGCAGCGCAGTCCCGCGCTAGTCGTGGGGCTGCTGGCGATTTTGAAGGCTGGGGGCGCGTATGTGCCGCTCGATCCCACCATCCTGCCGGCGTTGCCGGACACGAATCCATCAGTAGCCGCGCTGACGGCCCGGCATCTGGCGTATGTGATTTATACGTCTGGCTCTACCGGCACGCCCAAAGGGGTGATGGTCGAGCATCGGGGCGTGGTAAACCTTGCTCTGGCGCAGATCGCCTGTTTTGGTGTACAGCCAACCAGCCGCATTGTGCAGTTTGCGTCGTTCAGCTTTGATGCGAGTGTATCCGAAATCTTTATGGCCCTTGGCAGCGGTGCAGCGCTATATCTGCCCCCCGAGGCGGCCCGGCAGGATCGGCAGGCTCTGTGGGACTATTTGGCAAGCCATGCGATTACGCACGCGACTTTACCGCCTGCCCTGCTTCAACATGGCGCAGATTTGCCCAGACTTGGTCCGTCCTTGACGCTGATTCTGGCAGGTGAAGCACCCAGTGCAATGTTGGTTCGATACTTGGCCGATCAAGGCACGGTCTTGAATGCCTACGGCCCCACGGAGACAACCGTTTGTGCCACAGCATGGCGTGGTGCACGTGACTTTAACGGTGCGGTCTCGATTGGCCGGCCGACTGCGAACACGCGCATTTATTTGCTCGATAGCTATGGTCAGCCGGTGCCACTGGGCGCGGTCGGCGAGATCTATATTGGTGGTGCCGGGGTCGCACGGGGCTATCTGAACCGCCCAGAGTTGACCGCCGAGCGCTTTGTGCCGGATCCGTTCTCTGATGAAGAGGGTGCGCGGCTGTATAAGACCGGAGATCTGACGCGTTATTTACCGGACGGCAATTTGGAGTATTTGGGGCGCAACGATGAGCAAGTGAAGATCCGCGGCTTTCGGATTGAACCAGGCGAGATCGAAGCGTGCTTAACGGTGC
>NZ_JAHLKN010000048.1:0-4876 GCF_021498065.1 Mycetohabitans sp. B3
CCCGAGCGAAGCGCTGCAGCGTCAACTTGGGCTGGCGCCGGGGCAGTCACTATTGGGCATCAAGGTCAACGTGATGCCGTTTGACTATGCGCTGTCGTTTGGCGGGCATTCATCGACGAGCCATAATCTGCTCGCGGGTCCGGTTGAGGATCTGATGATTGGTGTTTATTGGACACCCAATAGCCGTCAATTACGGATCGACTTGGATGCCAATCCTGCTTGCTACACTGCAGAGATGCTTGGCGCGCATCAGCGCCGGTTTATCCGGTTCATGCAAGTGCTTGCTGCCGATGCCACGCAATCGATTGATAGCATCGATCTGCTCGACGCTGACGAGCGGCATCGGCTACTGATTGAGTGGAATGCGACAAAACAAGACTATCCATCGCACTTATGCATCCACCAGTTGTTCGAAGCACAGGTTGAGCGCACGCCCGAAGCGCAGGCGCTGGTGTATGAAGATCAAACGTTCAGTTATGCGCAGCTGAATGCCCGGGCCAATCGCCTCGCGCACCAGCTGATCGAGTGGGGCGTCAAGCCCGATGCGCGCGTGGCGATCTGCGTGCAGCGCAGTGCCGCACTGGTTGTGGGGCTGCTGGCGATTCTGAAGGCCGGCGGTGCGTATGTGCCGCTCGATCCAAGCTATCCGGGTGAGCGCTTGGCACACATCCTCGCCGATGCGGCACCGAAGATTGTGCTCGCGGATGCGGCCGGGCGCGCGGCGTTGGGCGAGGCGGCGCTCGCTGAGTGTACGGTGCTCGATCCGACCACCCTGCCGGCGTTGCCGGACACGAATCCATCGGTTGCCGCGCTGACGGCCCGGCATCTGGCGTATGTGATCTACACATCCGGTTCCACCGGCACGCCCAAGGGCGTACAAAATGAGCACCAGGCGCTCGTCAATCGTCTGGTGTGGATGCAACAAGTTTATGGTTTGACGATGGCCGATTGTGTGCTTCAGAAAACACCCGTTAGCTTCGACGTGTCTGTCTGGGAGTTTTTCTGGACTTTGCTCAATGGCGCTACTCTGGTTGTGGCGGCACCCGATGTGCATAAAGATCCGGCTGCCCTGATAGAGTTGATCACTCGGCAGCGCGTTACCACGGCTCATTTTGTGCCGTCCATGCTTAGCCTGTTTTTGCACAATGAAGGGGTTCAGCACTGTACGTCTGTGAAACGGCTGATTTGCAGTGGCGAAGCGCTGCCAGGGGCGAGTGTACGGCTTTGCCAAACGCTGTTACCGGGCGCGCAGCTGTACAACTTGTATGGTCCGACGGAAGCAGCAATTGACGTGACGGCCTGGACTTGCCCGGCAAACTATACAGGGGAGATACTGTGCCAATCGGCCGGCCGATTGCGAACACGCGCGTTTATCTGCTCGATGCGCATGGGCAGCCGGTGCCCCTGGGTGCGGTCGGCGAGTTATCTATTGGCGGCGCAGGCGTCGCACGTGGCTATTTGAACCGCCCGGAGTTGACCGCCGAGCGCTTTGTGCCGGATCCGTTCTCCGATGAAGCGGGTGCGCGGCTGTATAAGACTGGTGACTTGGCGCGTTATTTACCGGACGGCAATCTGGAGTTTGTGGGGCGCAACGATGAGCAAGTGAAAATCCGTGGCTTTCGGATTGAACCGGGGGAGGTCGAAGCGTGCTTAACGGCGCATCCGCAGGTGCGTGATGCGGTGGTGGTAGCAACCGGTGAGGGCTCGGCTAAGCGGCTGGTGGCGTATGTGCAGGCCGAAGCGGATGAGCAATTGGCGAGCACACTGCGCGCACAGATGGCGGCGAGGCTGCCTGAATATATGGTGCCCAGTGCGTTCGTGCGGCTGGACGCTTTTCCGCTGACACCGAACGGCAAGCTTGATCGGCGTGCGCTGCCTGCACCGGACGCTGACGCGCTGGTGTATCAAGCATATGAAGCGCCGCAAGGCGAGCTCGAGACAACACTCGCGACAATCTGGGCGGAGCTATTGGGTGTCGAACGTGTCGGTCGGCACGACAGCTTCTTTGCGCTCGGCGGGCACTCGCTGCTGGCGGTGCAGCTCATTGAGCGTCTGCGGTGTCGGGGAGTCGGGTTATCCGTGCGTGCGCTGTTCGACACGCCGGTGCTCAGTGCGTTGGCGCAGACATTGGGCCAGCGCCGTGATGTGGCGGTGCCGCCCAACGCGATCACGCCCGATACGAGTGCAATTACGCCGTCGATGCTGCCGCTCATTGAGCTGACGCAAGCGGACATTGACCAGATTGTCGAGCAGGTGCCCGGTGGCGTAGCCAATATCCAGGACATTTATGCGCTGTCGCCGCTGCAAGACGGGCTGCTGTTTCACCATCTGCTGTCCAGCACAGGTGATCCGTATTTGCTAATGCAGCAGCTGGCCTTTGATAAGCGAGCGCGGCTTGACCAGTATTTGCACGCGCTGCAGCAGGTGATCGATCGCCACGATATGTTGCGCACTGCGTTTGTCTGGGAAAGCGTGTCCACGCCCGCGCAAGTGGTGTGGCGCCACGCGCGGCTGCCGATCACCGAACTGACGTTGGATGCCGCGGACGGGCCGATCGCCGAGCAATTGGCACGGCGCTTTGATTCGCGTCACACACGTTTGGAGCTGACGCAAGCGCCGCTGCTGCACTGTGCGATCGCACAAGACAATGAGGGCCGCTGGCTACTCATGCAGCGGCTGCACCATCTGATCATTGATCACTCGACGCTGGAAGTGATGCATGCGGAGGTGCGCGCATTCATCGAGGGTCGAGGCGACACGCTGCCGCCGGCGCAGCCGTTCCGCCATCTGGTCGCGCAAGCCCGGCTGGGCGTGAGCCAAGCCGAACACGAACACTTTTTTACCGAGCTGCTCGCTGACGTGGAGCCGACCCTGCCGTTTGGGCTTGCACAGGTACAGCGCGACGGCAGTGAAGTAAGCGAATCACACCGGATGCTGCCGCCAGTGTTGAACGATCGGCTGCGTGCGCAGGCGCGGCGCCTGGGCGTGAGTTTGGCAAGCTTGTGTCACTTAGCATGGGCGCAGGTGCTTGCACGCGCGAGCGGTCAGCAGCACGTGGTGTTTGGCACCGTGCTGTTTGGGCGGATGCAAGCGGGTGAGGGCGCCGATCGTGCGATGGGGCTCTTTATCAATACGCTGCCGCTGCGCGTGGATTTGGACGGCAGTGTGCAGGCTGCTGTGCATGCAACGAATGCGCGCCTGGCGGAGCTGTTGGAACATGAGCATGCGTCGCTGGCGCTCGCGCAGCGCTGCAGTGGCGTGCCGGCGGGCACGCCGCTTTTTAGTGCGCTGCTCAATTACCGGCACAATGCGATGGATTCAAGCGCGCGTAGCGGGCTACCGGGTGTTGAACTCTTGAGCGCGCAGGAGCGCACCAATTACCCGCTAACACTGTCGGTCGAGGACTTCGGGCAGGCGTTGGGGCTAACGGCCCAGAGCGTGCCGTCGCTGGAACCGGAGCGAGTGTGCGCGTATATGCAGCAGGCGCTACACAGCTTGACTGACGCGCTGGAGGCGACGTCCGACACCGCAGTGCAGCAGTTGCAGGTGCTGCCTGAAGCGGAGCGCCAGTTGTTGCTGCAGACATGGAATGCGACGCAGCGGGACTATCCGACACATCGGTGCGTGCACCAGTTATTCGAAGCGCAGGTCGAGCGTACGCCCGAAGTGCCGGCGCTGGTCTATGAAGATCAAACGTTCAGTTATGCTGAGTTGAACGCACAGGCCAATCGCTTGGCACACCAGCTCATCGAGTTAGGCGTCAAGGCGGACACGCGCGTGGCGATCTGTGTCGAGCGTAGTCCCGCACTGGTGGTGGGGCTGCTGGCGATTTTGAAAGCCGGCGGCGCGTATGTGCCGTTGGATCCTGCGTATCCGAGTGAGCGCTTAGCGCACATCCTCGCCGATGCGGCACCAAACATCGTGCTCGCGGAGGCGGCCGGGCGCGCTGCGTTGGGCGACGCGGCACTGGCCGAGTGTACGGTGCTTGATCCGGCTGCCCTACCAGCATTGCCGGACACGAATCCATCGGTGGCGGGCCTGACGACCCGGCATCTGGCGTATGTGATCTATACGTCCGGCTCGACCGGTATGCCCAAAGGGGTGATGGTTGAGCATTGCAATGTGGTCAATTTCCTGGCGGCCATGTCCTCCGCTCCTGGTATGGCAAGTCACGACCGTCTACTCGCTGTGACCAGCATCGCTTTCGATATTGCCGGGTTAGAGCTATATCTACCGATCAGCCAAGGTGCGACAGTTGTTCTGGCCCGCCGCGAGGATGTCACTGATCCAATCAAGCTTCAGAGTCGGATCATCGAGCAAAGAATCAGTGTGATGCAAGCGGTGCCGTCGGTTTGGCGTGCGCTCTTGGATTTGCCCGAGCCAACCCTTAACTTGACAGCACTATGCGGCGGGGAAGCGCTACCTGTAAGTTTATCCGCACAGCTGGATGGCATGACGCAAGGCGTGTGGAATCTGTACGGGCCCACCGAGACGACCATCTGGTCTTCCTTTTTATCCCTCTCCGAACAGCGAAATACGGCTGGCTCAACGGTATCCATCGGCCGGCCGATAGCGAACACAAGGATCTATCTGCTGGACACGCATGGGCAGCTAGTGCCACTGGGTGCGGTCGGTGAACTGTACATCGGTGGCGCAGGCGTCGCACGCGGTTACCTGAACCGCCCGACGCTGACCGCTGAACGCTTTGTGCCGGATCCGTTCTCAGAGGACGCGGGTGCACGGCTGTATAAGACCGGGGATGTGGCGCGTTACCGACCAGACGGCAATCTGGAGTATTTGGGGCGCAACGATGAGCAAGTGAAGATCCGCGGCTTTCGGATTGAACCAGGCGAGATCGAAGCGTGCTTAACGGTGC
>NZ_JAHLKN010000049.1:0-3113 GCF_021498065.1 Mycetohabitans sp. B3
GCTAAACGCACAAGCCAATCGTTTGGCACACCAGCTGATTGAGTGGGGTGTCAGGCCAGAGACCCGGGTAGCGATCTGCGTGCAGCGCAGTGCCGCGCTGGTCGTGGGGCTGCTGGCAATTTTAAAGGCCGGTGGGGCCTATGTGCCGATTGATCCGAGCTATCCGAGCGAGCGCTTGGCGCACATTCTTGCCGACGCGGCACCGAGCATTGTGCTGGCGGATGCGGCCGGGCGCGCTGCGTTGGGCGACGCGGCGCTGGCCGAGTGCACAGTGCTCGATCCGACTACGCTGCCGGCGTTGCCGGACACGAATCCGTCGGTGGCGGGTCTGACGGCCCGGCATCTGGCGTATGTGATCTACACGTCGGGCTCGACCGGCACCCCAAAGGGCGTGATGGTCGAACATGCCCAAACCGTCAATTTCTTGTGCTGGGCAGTGCAAACCTTTACGCCCTTGGAGACGCAGCATACGCTATTTGCTACCTCAATCAGTTTTGATTTGTCCGTCTATGAGTGCTTTGTGCCGCTCGCGCAAGGCTCGACCGTTCACTTGGTCAAGGACGCATTGGCGCTAATGCATCAGACGCAGCCTGTGTCACTGATTAATACGGTGCCTTCTGCGCTACAGTCCCTGCTGGCGCATCGGGCTAACTTATCTTCGGTCACCACGATGAACCTGGCGGGTGAGTCGCTGACAGCGCGCTTCATTGAGCAAATCTTTGAGCAAACGCCCATCCAGCGTCTCTGTAACCTTTATGGACCTTCGGAGAGCACCACCTATTCGACGTGGCGGCCGATGCAGCGTGGTGAGGCATGGATTGAGAGCATCGGCCGGCCGATTGCGAACACGCGCGTTTATCTGCTCGATGCGCACGGCCAGCCGGTGCCCCTGGGTGCGGTCGGTGAGTTGTATATTGGTGGTGCCGGGGTGGCCCGTGGCTATCTGAACCGCCCGGCGTTGACCGCTGAGCGCTTTGTGCCGGATCCGTTCTCCGATGAAGCGGGGGCACGGCTGTATAAGACCGGAGATCTGGCGCGTTATTTACCGGACGGCAATTTGGAGTATTTGGGGCGCAACGATGAGCAAGTGAAGATCCGCGGCTTTCGGATTGAACCGGAAGAGATCGAAGCGTGCTTAACGGCGCACCCGCGGGTGCGTGATGCGGTGGTGTTGGCAACAGGCGAAGGTCAGGATAAACGTCTGGTCGCATATGTGGTGGCCCAACCCGATGAAGCCTTAGTCAGTACCTTGCGGGCACACGTCTTGGCTCGCCTGCCTGAGTATATGATCCCCAGTGCGTTCGTGCGGCTCGACGCGTGGCCGCTGACGCCCAATGGCAAGCTTGATCGGCGTGCACTGCCGGCACCGGATGACGACTCGCTGGCGCATCAAGCGTATGAAGCGCCGCAAGGCGAGCTGGAGACGACACTCGCGACGATTTGGACCGAGCTATTGGGTGTTAAGCAGGTCGGTCGGCATGATAGCTTCTTTGCGCTCGGGGGCCACTCGCTGCTGGCGGTGCGGTTGATCGAGCGTCTGCGGCGTCGGGGAGTCGGGTTATCCGTGCGGGCGCTGTTCGACACGCCGGTGCTCAGCGCGCTGGCCCAGTCGTTGGGTCAGCATTGCGGAGTGGTGGTGGTGCCCAACGTGATCACACCCGACACCACTGCGATTACGCCGTCGATGTTGCCGCTCATTGAGCTGACGCAAGCGGACATTGATCGGATCGCCAAGCAGGTGCCCGGTGGCGTAGCCAATATCCAAGACATTTATGCACTGTCGCCGCTGCAAGACGGCCTGCTGTTTCACCATCTACTCGCGCGCGACGGCGATCCATATCTGCTGATGGTGCAGCTGGCTTTCGACAGTCGTGAGCGGCTTGACCAGTATCTGCACGCGCTGCAGCAGGTGATCGATCGCCACGATATTTTGCGTACCGCGTTCGTGTGGGAAGGCGTGTCGATGCCCGCGCAAGTGGTGTGGCGCCACGCTCGGCTGCCGGTCACCGAGTTGACGTTGGACGCTGCGGACGGGCCAATCGCGGAGCAATTAGCGTGGCGCTTTGATCCGCGTCACACGCGCTTGGATCTGACGCAAGCGCCGCTGCTGCACTGTGCGATCGCCCAGGATCGCAAGGGTCGCTGGCTGCTCACGCAGCGGCTGCACCATTTGATTGGCGATCACTCAACGCTGGAGGTGATGCACGCGGAGGTGCGCGCATTCATCGAGGGGCGAGGCGACACCTTGCCGCCGGCGCAGCCGTTCCGCCATCTGGTCGCGCAAGCCAGGCTAGGCGTGAGTGAAGCCGAGCATACGCGCTTTTTCACTGAGCTGCTCGCGGACGTGGAGCCGACCTTGCCGTTTGGGCTCGCGCAGGTACAGCACGACGGCAGTGACGTGAGCGAGTCACACCGGATGCTGCCTCAAGCGTTGAACGATCGGCTGCGTGCGCACGCGCGGCGCCTAGGCGTGAGTTTGGCGAGCCTATGCCATCTGGCGTGGGCACAGGTGCTCGCCCGCGCGAGTGGGCAACAACGCGTGGTGTTGGGCACCGTGCTGTTTGGACGCATGCAGGCGGGTGAGGGTGCTGATCGTGCGATGGGGCTCTTTATTAATACGCTGCCGCTGCGTGTAGACCTAGACGGCAGTGTGCGGACGTGTGTGCGGAGCACGCACGCGCGCTTGGCCGCGCTGTTGGAACATGAGCATGCGTCGCTGGCGCTCGCGCAGCGCTGCAGCGGTGTGCCAGCGGACACGCCGCTTTTTAGTGCGCTGCTCAATTACCGGCACAATGCGATGGACTCGGATGAGCGCAGGGGGCTACCGGGTGTTGCACTCTTGAGCGCGCAGGAGCGCACCCATTACCCGCTGACACTGTCGGTGGACGACGATGGGCAGTCGTTGGGGCTAACGGCCCAAAGCGTGCCGTCGCTGGAGCCTGAGCGAGTGTGCGCGTATATGCAGCAGGCGCTGCACAGCTTGGCCGACGCGCTCGAGACGACGCCCGACACCGCAGTGCAGCAGTTGCAGGTGCTGCCCGAGGCGGAGCGCGAGTTGCTGCTTAACACGTGGAACGCGACGCAGCAGGCGTATCCGTCGAACTGGTGCGTGC
>NZ_JAHLKN010000050.1:0-114219 GCF_021498065.1 Mycetohabitans sp. B3
AGCTTCGGCGGCAATGTGGCGCATAGCATGGCTGTTCGACTCGAACACCAGGGCGAAAAAGTGGCGTTGCTGGCGTTACTGGATAGTGCCCCTCTTGTAAGCAGCAACGCCTTTGCAGAGAAAAAAAATCAACTTGACCAAGCGATGATTAGAGAGGTGTTTGCCGCCCACTATGGCAATGAGTTAGTCTCGTCGATGGATGAGCGTTTATTGGAAAATACCGAGGAAATTGCAAAGAATAATGGGCGTATCGTGAGAGATTATTCTTTACCTCAGTATGGCGGTGATGCGCTATTGTTTCGAGCCACGGTAGCAGAGGCGGGACGTGAAACGCTTGTCACGCCTGATGCGTGGAAACCGTATGTGTTCGGGGAGATAGAGGTTCGTGACGTTCACTGTCGCCACGGAGAAATGCTTAGCCCAGGACCCACGGCGATTATTGGTCCCATCTTAGCCTGTAAACTAGATGAGTGGGAAAGCTGAGGCACTGACCCGCCCTTTGCAAACAGGGCTAGCCAGCACCTAGTAAAGTTCGTTTTCGAAGAAGACGAACATGAAAAAGCGCTTTACGGAAGAACAGATCATCGGGTTTCTGAAGAAAGCCGAGGCCGGCATGCTGGTCAAAGAGTTGTGCAGTCAGTACAGGTTCAGCGACGCGTCGTTCTACACGTGGCGCGCGAAGTTTGGCGGCATGGAGGTGTCGGAAGCACGCCGGCTCAAGGAGCTGGAAACCGAGAACGCGCGGCTGAAGAAGCTGCTGGCCGAGGCGATGCTCGATATGCAAGCGTTGAAGGTTGTCGTCAAGGCAAAGCCTTGAGCCGCAAGCCAAGCGCCAGGCAGTGGCGGCGATTCGGGAGAAGATGAACATCTCAGAGCGCCGCGCCTGCCGGCTTGTCGGGCTGTCTCGCAGCGTGTTGCATGACGAAGCGAAGCCGGACCATGAGAATGAAGCGCTGAGGGTGCACCTGGTAAAACTGGCGCGTGTATTGACCCACCGGAAGCCTGCACACGTCATACTTCGGGAAAAGGAAGATGACGAGTACAAGGATGGAAGAGGAAATCAAGCGTTAGACGGCCAAGCGCAAGAGCGCGCTGGTGCTGAACATCGTCCAGGGCAAGACGACGGTGGCCGAAGCCAGTGGAGCCTTTGGACTGTCGCTTTCGGAGATCGAGCACTGGGTTCGAGGGCGGCAAGCATGGCATGGAGAGCGCGCTACGGGCCAACACGCTCGACGTGAAGAAGCGATCGCGTAGCCACTGGCCATTGAGAATATCCAATATAAATGGCGGAACCATTGTTACGGCGTCTCGTAGCATAGAAGAGCGCCGTTGGGACTGCCGTTGCCGCTCGGTGTTTCAAGTCTGCGGAGGAAGCGATGACGATCTTTGATGATATCGTGAGCAAGTTGCTGCGTAGCGCTAGGCCAGATGCATGCATCGTTTCGCCGGAACCCGCGCCGGACCCGGCAGCGGCTACCGCGTCGACCGACGCGCCGATTCCGGTGCCGACACCGCTGAGTGGTGTCGATGTCGCCGCCGTGCTGGATGTCCGGGTGCGTGAAAGTGGACGTGCGCTGGATTGGCGGCGCGATGTTGCGAATAACGAAACCGATTGACAATGCCAATGACACAATTCAACTGGATGTTGTCGATAGAATATCGGCTTCGCGCTGGCGGTCGGAGCGTCGCGCTTTCCTCCTTGTCACGATTTTCCATATGTATAAGAAAGGCGCTGTTGTCGAGATTCAATTCACCGCTAACCGGCTCAACGACCATGCAGGGGAGCCGTACTGGATCGACCTGGACCCAGACGAGGCGATGACTCTGTATCGGCAATTGCACGCCAGGTTGGCTAATGCAACGCCGCCGGCTCAACCGCTTATCGTATCGCTGGATGCACCGGCGGCCAGACACGACTCGGCACGTGACGCACCACGTCAGGTGGGCCCCGCTGTAAGGCTCGATACCGCCGCAGCAGCCCAGCCGGCTTCGGCGGAGTCAGACGAGGTCGCGTTTCGGCAATGGGTCTGCGTGATCTGCGGCTGGGTCTATGACGAGGCGCACGGCGCGCCGGACGACGGGATCCCGCCTGGGACCCGTTGGGACGACGTGCCGGCCGATTGGCGGTGCCCGCTTTGCGACGTCGGTAAGGCGGACTTCGCAATGGTCGAGTTCTGACCGATATCAATCGGTGTCACGGTTCACCGGCATGCGTCGGGGAGGCCCGGCAGGCTTGCATGGCATACTTTGCACAGCGCGGCTGAAGCCGGTCGTGGCCGATCGGCACGGTCGCATCCCGCGTTGTTTTCTTGCCACAAGGAGCAATTCGTCATGATCCGTGTCTTGGTGAAGTTACTGTGCCGTACTACGCTATCGTCAGCGCTGTTCGCGGGCTGTGTCGCCGCGCATGCCGCCGGCGTGAGCTTTGTCGAGCCGAAGGATGGCGCACAGGTTAGCAATCCCGTCCATCTGAAGTTCGCGGTGGAAGGGATGAAGGTCGTGCCGGCCGGCAACATGACCCCGGGAACCGGCCACCATCACCTGCTGATCGACGATCAAGCGCTGCCCAGCGGTGAAGTCGTGCCGGCCAATGATCATTCGATTCATTACGGCAAGGGCCAGACGGAAACGGACGTCACGCTGCCGCCCGGCAATCATACGCTGACGATGCAGTTCGCTGACGGCGCGCATCGCTCGTATGGACCAGAAATGAGCCAGACGATCCAAGTTCACGTCAAGTAGACTTGACGTGAACCTGCTGGATGCATTGGTGAACGCCATGCCGCTGACAGTTTGACTTATTCGCGGTGCTTTCGTCGAAGCGACCTAGAGGCCGCTTCACGCAGCGGCGGGTGCTCGCTCCGATAGCGATCGTTAGGGTTCCTCACCCGGCAGCGCAGGCAACGTCATGACAAAGCGCGCGCCGCCGAGCGCACCCTGTTCGAGCCATACGCGGCCGCCGTGCAGCAGCGCGATGCGTCGCACGATCGCCAGTCCCAAGCCGAAGCCGCTGGTTTGCAGGTCGCGGCTGGAATGCGACTGGTAGAACGGCTCGAATACCCGTTGCCGATCTTCAACGGGGATGCCCGGGCCGTCGTCCTCAACAACAAGCTGCAGCGCGCCATGCGCGTCAGTCGTCGCGCTCAGCGTGATGTTGCTGTTTGCATAGCGCAGGCCGTTGCGGACTAGGTTCAATAACGCGCGGGCAACCAGCTTTGGGTCACATACGTATCGTTGTGGCGAGCCCTGTATCGATACCGATAGCGTCAGCCCTCGGTCGCCGACGTCATGCGCGACGCTGCCGGCGACGCTGTAGAGCAGTTCGTCGACCGCCACGCACGTCGGCGTCTTATGCGGCGCCAGCTGCTCAAGACGGCATAGCGTTAGCAATTCGGTAATTAAATCATCGAGTTCCCGCACGTCGGCGTGCAGCGCGTCGTGGCGCTCGCGCTGGCGCTCAGGCGAGTCCGGCGATGCAAGCAGTGCCAGCCCAAACTTGAGCCTGGCCAGCGGCGTCTTCAGTTCGTGCGAAATACCGTACATCATGTCACGCTGTTGCAGGATCGAGGCCTCGATCTGCTCGGCCATCTCGTTGAATTGCCGCGACAGCGCATAGATGTTGGATTTGCTGGATACCTGGGCCCGCGTGGACAGTTTGCCTGCGCCGAATGCACGGACGGCGGCCTCGAGCTTGTGTAGATCGCGCCAGTGGTAATGAATCCATGTCCAGACGGCCAGCAGCGTGGCGAACGCGATAAATCCGTATGCGTAGATCTGGAGGTCCAGATGGGTCGGCTCCTCCGGACTGGCGTGCACGACCATGCCGTCTGGCATTGGCATGTCGTCATGCTTGGTACCCATGCTCAGCGCGATCTTGCCGGCACGTAGCTCGCTCGACTGCCGCGCCTCGAGCAACCGCTCGACGTCATGCCATGTCATGAAGCTGAGGCCCTCGTTGCCATGCTTGCTCAACTCGCGTAGCGCCGCGGTGCGCTGATCGCCGGCGTGCCGCTTGAGAAAGTCGGTCAGCACGAACGCGTAAGTGGTCAGCGAATTGCGCGCCTGCTCGCTGGCGCGCTCGTGAAAAATACGAACGAACGACACGTTGACCAATGTGATGGCAGCGCCCGCGACGACGATGATGGCCAAGTACAGACGGATCAGCGAACGAAGCATTGACTCCTCCCACGCAAACGGGCTGAATAGGTAGCCGCGTCCCAGATGGTCTTGAGCTTGCACGGCGCTGACGTAGCGTCTGCGAAGCGTCGCTTGAGTGGTGAGATGCTGGAACTGACGGAACGGTCCAGTGCGCCGAATTCGATACCGCGCAGTGCTTTCAGAATGTTGCCGCGCCATGTGACCTTGCGGTTCGGCGGCGAGATCACGAGTTTGTCGGATTTCAGCGCGTCGCCGATCGGCGGGGCGCCAACTGCCGCCGGCGCCGGATGCATCCGGCACAGCAGCGCTCGTGCTCGCGCCCGCGCGATCAGCAGCCGCAGCTCGATGGGCTTGACCCTGTAGTCGTTTGCGCCGGTCTGCAGGCCGGCGACCTGAGCGTCGAGGTCCACGCGTGCGGTCAGGACCAGCGCCGGCAAGCTGAGCAGCTTGCGGATGCGGCGGCACACGGCCATGTCGTTCAGATTCGGCAGCAACAGGTCCGGGATCATCAGCGCGAGATGGTGCTCGCGCAGTGCATCTAGCGCGACGTTCCCGCGCCGGACCTCATGGACCAAGAATTTGTCGCTGTCGAGGATCTCGCGCACCCACTGCGCGAGCGGGTCGTCATCCTCACTTAGCAGGACCTTATGTTTAAGCAGTACGTCTTCCATGGTCTTTTTTGTGTCGCACTAGCCGATTCTATCCGGCCTAGCGGTGCCATGGATAGTGCGCAGACAACCCAGGACAACCAGTTAAACTTGGACACAAATCTGCACAACTTGAGAATAGAGGTGAAGTCGGCGGTTTTAGATTATTGTTTCCACCACAACCTTTTTTCTGACTCGCGTACAAACGTCTGCTTTCCCTGACGTTACCGCTGGCCACGCTGCCTGTCGTGCTACCGGCTCATGCCGAAACACTTATACGATCATGGCCGGCGGCGGTGTAGGCTATTCACCGTTTCACGCCGGCACGTACACCATCTGGGCGTTGTCGCCTATCAGAAACGCGTGGTTGGCGTCGGCGACCGCGCGCAGGTAAGTTCCACAGGGACGTGATGCGGCGTAGCTTGCGCAAATCCTTGCGGCAGCATAGCCAGAAGCGCCGCGTGACGAATACTTCATCTGCTAGCACAGGCATGATCGCCAGATCGGCCTCGCGCTTGGACAGGCATCACGAGATGCGGCACTGGCAGCAGGTCGATTGAGATGTCGGGGTGGTGCGCGCTGAAGCGCGCCAATTGCGGCGACAGGAAGAACAGCCGTCACGCGCGCAGCACGCTCGCGATGGCGTCGGCGACCATGCCGACGTTCTGCTCGTTCAGGCCCGCGACGCACATTCTTCCTGAGCGAACCAGATATACGCCGTGCTCGGTGCGCAGCCGGTCCACCTGCGCGGCGCTCAGCCCGGTATAGGTGAACATACCGCGCTGTTGGATATAGCGTGACAATGTATCGTCGACGACACGGCCCTGCAACCGCTGGTGGATTGCACGACGCATCGCGGCAATGCGCTTGCACATCGACGCTAGCTCGGACTGCCACGACGCGCGTAGCGCTGGCGTGCAGAGCACCTTGTGGACCACCTTAGCGCCGTAGGTCGGCGGGTTACTGTAGTTAGCTCGTACTGCGCCGGTCAGCTGCCCGAGTACGCGCGTTGCCTCGTCAGCGGATTGGCACACGACGCTCAGGCCGCCGCAGCGTTCGCCATACAGCGAGAAGTTCTTTGAAAACGAGTTCGCGACCAGGCACGATAGGCCGCGCGCGGCCAGCTCTCGCACCGCGAAGGCGTCATCGTCCAGATCTGTGCCGAAACCCTGGTACGCCATGTCGACGAACGGCAACAGCTCGTTTTGCTCGATGAGCGAGATGACCTCGCGCCATTGGTCGCGGTCCAGGTCGACTCCGGTCGGGTTATGGCAGCACGCGTGCAGTAGCACGATATGGCGCTTCGGAATCGCGCGCAACGCATCGAGCATCGCGTCAAAGCGCAAGCCGCCGGTGGCGCCATCGTAGTACGGGTAGGTGTTCACCGTGAAGCCGGCGCGTTCGAATACCACGCGGTGGTTTTCCCAACTGGGGTCGCTGATCCACACCTGCGCGTCGGGGAAGGTGCGTTGCAGGAAGTCTGCGCCGACCTTCAACGCACCCGAGCCGCCCAGCGTCTGCAGCGTCGCGATGCGCCGATCGGCGCGCGCGCCGCATGCGTTGCCGAACACCAGCTGCTGTACTGCGTCGCGATAGGCAGGCAGTCCCGACATTGGCAGGTAGGGACGGGGTCCGATCTCGCCGGCCAGCGCATGCTCCGCATCGCGCACAGCAGCCATCACTGGCAGCTTGCCGTGCGCGTCGAAATAGATGCCGATGCTCAGATTCACTTTGTCGGCTCGAGGATCGACTTGGAAATCCTCGTTGAGCGACAGGATTGGATCACCGGGAAACGCTTCGACGTGTTCGAACATGGAATAGCCTGAAAAGGTAAGACGTTATCGCCTAGAGGTCCCCGGATATCGCCAACGGCGCACCGGGCCGGCGAAAGCGATAGCTTATCGCCAACACCGCCAGCCAGGCAGGAATCAGGTAGACTGACAGGCGCAACGTCGGCGTGCAGTACATCACGACCAGGATCGCAGCAAGGAACGTCAGGCACAGATAGTTCGTGAACGGATGGCCGACGCTGGCGAAGTGGCTCGTTTGGCCAGTCCTGCGCTTGTGCTGCCGAAAACGCAGGTGGATGATGCTAATCATGGCCCAGTTGATCAGCAGCGCTGATACCACCAATCCCATCAACAGTTCAAACGCCCGGGCCGGCATCACATAATTGATGACCACGCACACGCCGGTGATCGCCGCCGATACCGCGAGGGCGGCGACCGGCACGCCACGCCGGTTCACCGTGCCGAGCGCGCGCGGCGCGTTGCGTTGCCGAGCGAGCGAGTACAGCATCCGACTGTTGCTGTAGACCCCGCTGTTATAAACTGACAGCGCGGCGGTTAGTACCACGGCGTTGAGCACGGTGGCCACCACGTTGCTGTTCATCGCGTGGAAGATCATCACGAACGGGCTGCCGCCGCTGGCGACATTCTGCCATGGATAGAGCGACAGCAGCACGGCGAGCGCGCCGACATAGAAAATCAGGATTCGGTAGACGACCTGGTTGGTGGCGCGCGGGATACTGTTGTGCGGATCGTCGGCCTCGGCAGCCGTGATGCCGACCAACTCTAGGCCGCCAAACGAGAACATGATCACCGCCATCGACATTGCCAGACCATTGGCGCCGTTCGGGAAAAAACCACCGTGTTGCCACAGGTTGGCAATGCTCGCTTGCGGGCCCGCCGAGCCGGACAACAGCAAGTAGGCGCCGAATACGATCATGCCGGCGATCGCGGCCACCTTGACGATCGAGAACCAGAATTCCACCTCGCCGTATGATTTTACGCTGCCCAGGTTGATCGCGTTGATTAGCACGAAGAACGCCAGCGCTGAGGCCCACGTTGGCACGCCGGGCCACCAATATTGGATATAGATGCCGACCGCCGACAACTCGGCCATGCCCACGAGAATGTACAGTACCCAGTAGTTCCAACCGGACAGGAAGCCTGCGAAGCGGCCACAGTACTGGTCGGCGAAGTAACTGAACGAGCCGGCGACCGGCTCGTCGACCACCATCTCGCCGAGCTGCCGCATGATCAAAAAAGCGATGCCGCCGGCCAATGCGTAGCCTAGCAATACTGACGGTCCCGCCATTTGGATCGTCTGCGCGATGCCCAGGAACAAACCGGTGCCGATGGCGCCGCCTAGCGCAATTAACTGGATATGCCTGTTTTTCAATCCACGCTTGAGCGCGGTATCTGTATTGTCTGCTACTGCCATGTTTCCCTCTATTCTTGTGGAATGAGACGCGGTGCCGCGTCGATGGGGGTTGCCGGCCGGCCGCACGGCCCTTGAGTACAGGCTGAGTTTATCGAGTGTGCCGGGAAATAGTATTGTGCACTCCGCCGGGGCAAACCCTTGCTTATGCTATAAAGTTTTGTGTTTTGCAGCGAACGGGAAAGCCAAGTGCAGGTACTCAAGCTCGATCGTACAGACCGCCGGTTATTAACCGTACTATAGGAACAGGCGTGTGCTTCAAACTTGGAACTGGCTGAGGCGATACGGCTGTCGCCGGCGCAGACGCTGCGCCGCCATCGGCGCCTGGAGGAACTCGGCTTGATCAAACGGTACGAGGCCCGCCTCAATGCACCGCAACTGGGCATTGGCGTCGTCGCGTTTATCCATGTGACGGTGGAGCGCGGACATATCCACAATATGGCGCGGTTTCGCGAACTGGTTGCCGAACTGGCGCAGATACAAGAGTGCTTCTCGGTAACAGGGGACATCGACTACGTATTGAAGGTCGTGGCGCGGGACTTAAAGGCGTTGTCGGCGTTTCTACTCGATACGCTGCAGATCCCGGGCGTGAGCAAAGTGCGCTCAAGTGTATGTTTGGACGAGATCAAGTGCACGAGTGCGTTGCCGCTCGAGCTGTGAGCGTGGCGCAGCAAGGCGGCCGTGGTGGTCCGCTCAAGCTTGTGGCGGCGCAAACAAAATCCGCGATCACCCAATTGAGTTTGGCCGGCGCGTCTCGATGCGGCGAATGGCCGCAGGAGGGCAGCTTGGCCAGCCGCGCGTGACGGACATTGTGGTGGATCATATCGATTTGCGCCATCGTGCCGTACTTGTCGGCGTAGCCTTGGATCGCCAGCAGGTGGCATTGGATGCACGGTAGCACGCCGGTGATGTTCCAGTTACGGAACGCCGGATCCAGCCAGATGTCGTTCCAGCCGTAGAATGCGGAATTGACATCGTCGTGGTAGCGCGCAAGCTTGTCGCGCAGGCTCTTGCACTCGTAGTCAATCTTCATTTGCGCGATGCTGTCCACCGATACCTGCTCAACCATCACGTGCGGCGCGATGACGACCACACCGGCCAGCGCGTTAGGAAACGCGCTGGCGTACAGCAACGCGATTGAGCCGCCGTCGCTGTGCCCAATAAGCCACATCCGCGCTCGCGCGTCCGCGTCGATGCCTAGCGCATCGAGCAGTGACGGCAGCACGTCGTAAGCCTGCTCGTGCATGAACTGCACGGGCCACTTAACGCCCGGCTCGCGCGGCGTGGAACGTCCGTAGCCGGGCCGCGAATAGACCAGTGCGCGCCAGCCGAGCGCGTCGCACAGCGTTTGTGGCCAGTCCTTCCACATCGCCACGCTGCCCAGTCCCTCATGCAAGAATACCGCGATCGGTGCGTCGTAGCGCGTGCGGTTCAGCCAACGATACTCGATCTGCAGCGCGCCGTGCGTCGCGCCGGCGGGCAGCGTCGTTAGCCCACCATCGGCGGTGACTTGGCCTGGTGTGCTGGCTTCGGCGGTGTGCGCCTTTGCGGAACTTGCGCAATGATGCATGGAGACCTCAGGTTCGTGCTCGCAGCTTGAAGCGTTGGATTTTACCTGTTGCGGTCTTCGGCAACTCGTCGACGAACACGATTTCGCGCGGAGACTTGTGCGGTGCGAGCCGTTGCTTGACGAATGCCCGGATCTTGTTGGCCAACGCATCCGAGGCACTCACGTGAGCCTTGAGCACGATGAACGCGCGCGTCTTCAACAAACCGTCGTGCTCGACGCCGACGACGGCGGCCTCTAGCACCGCGTCGTGATACACCAGCGACATCTCGATTTCGACGGGCGAGACGTACTGGCCGCTGACCTTGAGCATGTCGTCGCTACGGCCCGCGTACACATAGCGGCCGTTGGACTGACGGCGGAATTTGTCGCCGCTGCGTAACCAATCGCCGAGGAACGTCGTACGGGATTTCTCGCGGTTACACCAGTACATCAGCGCCGCGCTGGAGCCCTTGATAAACAGGTCGCCGATCTCGCCGTCCGCGACGGGCGCACCAGTTTCGTCGCGTAGTTCGACCTCGTAGCCGGGCACCGGCGTGCCGGTGGTGCCATATTCGACGTCGCCCGGCCGATTCGACAGGAAAATATGCAGCATTTCCGTTGAGCCGATGCCATCCAGGATCTCGCAGCCGAAGTGCGCGCTGAATCGCTCGCCAATCGCCTTGGGCAGCGTTTCGCCGGCGGACGTGCAGATGCGCAGCGCCACCTGCTCGCGCGCGGGTAAGCGCGGGCAAGCAAGCATGTTCGCGTACAGCGTGGGCACGCCATAGAAAATCGTGACGCGATGCCGCACGAGTCGTGCGAACACCGCGTTTGCGTTGGGGCGTTCGGCCATCAACACGGTGGTCGCGCCGACCGAGAGTGGAAATGTCAGCGCGTTACCCAATCCGTAGGCAAAAAACAGCTTGGCCGCCGAGAATACGATGTCATGCTCGTTGATGGCTAGCACCGACTTGCCATACAGTTCTGCGGTCCAGTACAGGTTGGCGTGGGTATGCACGGTACCCTTCGGCTTGCCGGTCGAACCGGACGAATAGAGCCAGAACGCGATGTCGTCGCGGCTACTGCGGATCGGCTCGGCCATGGGCATCGCGGTGTCCAGCAAGTGTTGCAACACGGGCGCAGCATCATCGCGGGATGCCGGCATCGCACCGTGGTCGACGCCACTGACAATCAGCTCACACGAATCGGCCTGTGCCTGGTCCAGTGCCGGCAGGACAGCGGGCAGCAGCGACGCGGAAGCCATGACGACGCGGGCGCGGCTGTGCGCGATCATGTACGCGTATTCGCCTGGGCCGAGCAGCGTGCTGGCAATGACCGGTACCACCCCAGCATAAAGCGCGCCGAGGAACGCGACCGGCAACTCGACGGTGTCCAGCATCACCAGCAAAATCCGCTCTTCCGGCCGCACTCCCCGCGCGCGCATGACGCTTGCGAAGCGGCGTGCATGCTCCTGCAGCGCCCCATAAGTCAGTGTACCGGCGTCGTCGATGTAGGCCAGTCGCTGCGCGCGCTGGCGATTCAAATCGAACAGATGCGTGGCGAAGTTGAACTGGGCCGGCGGCGAGCTGGCCGAGATCGTCGCGCCAGCGTGGGACTCTCTTAAGGCTTGCATTTTTCCTCCGACAATGACGCGAAAGGGGCCATGACACGCCAGCGCGCAAGCATGCGCACGGCAGGCGCGCAAGCGGTGGGCCGCCGAGCATGCCGTGCAGCCTGGTGTGCCAATCAGGCGGGGGAGAATTCGATTGCGCCGTGGGGCAGCAGATACATCACCAGCGCGCGGCCGTTCGAGACCGTTGGCCGATGCTCGCTGCCGGGACCGTAGACGCACCAGCCGGCAGCGTGGCCGTCAAATGTTGCGTTCGGCGTAATCGGCATGATCAGGTCGATCTCGCCGTGCGGATGGATGTGATGTGGGCCGGCCACATCGGCCATGTCGACGACATCGACGGAAAAGCCGCTAGTGCTGGCGTCGGGTTTGAAAATCCGGCCATAACGGATGCCTGCGTGTTCGCGGTTGCACATCCAACCCTGTGCGACGCCGGCCTGACAGGCTTGCGCCAGCTCGCGGTATTCGGCGCTCTGCGGCGACCAGCGGGCATTGAGCCAGTCAGCCAGCGCGCCGTCAAGTTCACGTCCGGCCAACGGTTCCGTTACACGCGCGATCATGCGGTGAAAGTCTTGTGGCGACATGCGGGTCTCCGGGATAGCGTTGCGGGCGTCGGTCAGCGGCATTGGTATGCCGCCGTGATGCGATGCCGGTGGCTGGCCACGGTTATCATTCAGTGCGATGGCGATGAAATTAGTCGTTGAGCATGCCATTGTCAAGCAATATAGTGCATATAAAGTGACAGAGTGACAAACGTGGCTGAAGATGAAGCACAGTGATACATCGCGGCTTGCCGATGCGTCCGTTGAGCGCGGTCCCGAGTTGCCGGCCAACGACGGTTCGGGCGCCGGACGTGATTCGCGCGATCCGTTTCTAACTGCCATGGGCGAGCGGGTGCGGTTGCTGCGGGCGCGCCGCGGGATGACGCGCAAGAGTCTGGCGGCTGAAACCGGCTTGTCAGAGCGGCATCTAGCGAATTTAGAGTCCGGCGTCGGTAACGCTTCGGTGCTGGTGCTGCGCCAGATCGCGCTGGCTTTGAACTGTCCGCTCGCGGAAGTGATTAGCGACGAGACCACATCGTCGGCCGAATGGCTGTTGATTCGCCAGTTGCTGCACGGGCGTGATCCGGCGTCATTGCAGCGCGCACGCGTGGCGCTCGCTGACTTGTTCGAGCAGGTGCGGCGCGACCCCGACCGGAACCATAGGCTCGCGCTGATCGGCTTGCGAGGCGCCGGCAAGTCCACGCTTGGCCGGATGCTGGCGCAAGAGCGCAAGGTGCCGTTTATCGAGCTAAGCCGGGTGATCGAACAGTTAGCCGGGGGCTCCCCGTCCGACATTCACTCGCTATATGGCGCTAACGCGTATCGGCGCTACGAGCATCGCGCACTGGAGGCGGTGATCGCCGAACATCCGCGCGTGGTGATCGCGACAACGGGCGGCCTTGTGTCAGAGCCGGCCACGTTCAACGTGCTGCTCGCGCATTGCTTCACGGTATGGCTGCAGGCTAGTCCGGATGAGCATATGCGTCGCGTCATCGCCCAAGGTGATCTGCGCCCAATGTCGGGCAGCAGCGAAGCCATGGAAGATTTAAAGCGGATTCTGGCGGGGCGCGGTGAGCTGTACGGCCGGGCCGACCTGAGCTTCGATACCAACGACAAGACGTTGGCCGATGCTTATTTGCAGTTGCGCGATCGGCTGGCCGTACGGCTATCGGCGGATTATGAATCGTAAGCAGCTGAATAATAAATGGAAATATGAAATAGAATTCATTTTTCGTCTTTGAATTGATGTTGTTGTGCAATATAATTCAAAAACAATTGTGTGCTGCCTTGTTCGGAGACGCCTATGGCCCCGCTGGAACCCGTTGCTGCTCCCGTCGACTTTCGTACCGATCCGTCGCGCTACAAGCACTGGAAGCTGTGCTTCGACGGTCCAGTGGCGACGCTGGCGCTCGATGTGGATGAGGAGGGTGGCATTCGCAGCGGCTATAAGCTCAAGCTCAATTCCTACGACCTGGGCGTGGACATCGAGCTGCACGATGCATTGCAGCGTATCCGCTTCGAGCACCCCGAGGTACGCGCCGTCGTGCTCACGAGCAGCAAAGAGCGGGTGTTTAGCTCCGGCGCGAACATTTTCATGCTCGGCATGTCATCGCATGCGTGGAAGGTCAACTTCTGCAAGTTCACCAATGAAACCCGCAACGGCATTGAGGATGCATCGCGCCATTCGGGGCTGAAGTTTTTGGCCGCCGTGAATGGTGCGTGCGCCGGTGGTGGCTACGAGCTAGCGATGGCTTGCGACGAGATCTGGCTTGTTGATGACCGGTCATCGTCTGTCGCGTTGCCGGAGGTACCGCTGCTTGGCGTGCTGCCTGGCACCGGTGGCCTCACGCGGCTGACCGACAAGCGCAAGGTCAGACACGACCGGGCTGATTTGTTCTGCACTGTGGTGGAGGGCATTCGAGGCGAGCGCGCGAAACAATGGCGGTTGGTCGACGAGGTGGTCAAGCCTAGCCAGTTTGCACAGGCAGTCCAGGCGCGCGCGCTTGAACTGGCGGCACAAAGCGATCGTCCCTGCGACGCGCGGGGCGTCGCGTTGACCCCGATCGAGCGCAGCACCCGCGACAACGGCATCGCGTACCAGACGCTCGCGGTCACGCTGGACCGGGCCGCGCGCATCGCGACGTTGACCGCGAAGGCGCCGTGTGGGCCGCAGCCCGCGGACATTGATGCAATCGTTGCGGCCGGGGCCAACTGGTGGCCGCTGCGGTTCGGCCGCGAATTGGATGATGCGATCCTGTCGCTGCGCACGATGAATCCGGGTCATGCTTTGTCGGCATACTCGCCGAACTCGCGTTCGCGGCGGACCGCTCCTACATGCAGGCGCTGCCGGACAACCCGTCGCAGCAGCCGGCGATCGTGCTGTCTGAGGCCAATTTCGGCCTGTACCCCATGGTCACGCGGCAGTCGCGGCTGGCGCGGCGCTTCTACGGCGACGACGCGTTGTTCGAGGCGCTGCGCGACAAGATCGGTATGCCGGTCGATCCGCTGGAGGCAGAACGACTAGGTCTAGTCACCGCCGCGCCTGACGACCTGGACTGGCCCGATGAGATCCGCATCGCACTCGAGGAACGCGCCGCGATGTCGCCGGATGCGTTGACCGGCCTGGAGGCCAACCTGCGCTTTAACGGGCCCGAAACGATGGAGTCGCGGATCTTCGGACGCCTTAGTGCATGGCAGAACTGGATTTTCAATCGCCCGAACGCGGCCGGCGACAAAGGTGCGTTGAAGGCCTATGGTAAGGGTGCCAAGCCTCAGTTCGACGTCGCCCGCGTTTGAGGCGAGTTGCTGGCGCATGCATGCAACGTTTTGTGATCAAGGAATCGATCATGTCTTCGATCAACTACAGCGACAAGATCCCCAACAACGTCAACCTGGCCGATGACCGCGTGTTGCAGCGTGCGCTCGAGCAGTGGCAACCGAATTTCTTCGTGGTGGAATGACATGGGGCCATACGGTAGTCAACTCGACAACGTCTACCTACGCACCGCGGTGAGCGTCGAGCCCGGCGGTTGGGCCCATTTCGACTATGTCAGAATGCCAGATTACCGGTGGGGCATCTTTTTGGCGCCTGGCGAGCCCGACCGTAAGATCCACTTCGGCGAGCACCGCGGCGAGGCGGCGTGGCAGGACGTGCCCGGCGAGCATCGCGCGCACCTGAGGCGCATTATCGTCACGCAGGGCGATACCGAGCCCGCGTCGGTTGAGCAGCAGTGGCACCTCGGGCTAACCGCGCCATCGCTGTACGATTTGCGTAACCTGTTTCAGGTCAACGTCGAGGAAGGCTGGCACCTGTGGGCGATGGTGTACCTGCTACACCGCTATTTCGGTCGCGACGGCCGCGAGGAAGCGGGGGCGCTGCTGGAGCGCCGCTCCGGCGACGAAAATAATCCTCGCATCCTTAGCGCGTTCAACGAACGCACGCCGGACTGGCTGGCGTTTTTCATGTTCACGTACTTCACCGATCGCGACGGCAAGTTTCAACTGTCGGCGTTGGCCGAATCGGGCTTCGATCCACTGGCCCGCACGACCCGCTTCATGCTGACGGAGGAGGCGCACCATATGTTCGTCGGCGAGTCTGGCGTGTCGCGGGTGATCCAGCGTACCGCCCAGGTCATGAACACGCTGCGTACAGACGATGTGAGTGCACTGCGGGCGGCGGGCGTGATCGACTTGCCGACAATCCAGCGCTATCTGAACTTCCATTACTCGGTGACCATCGACCTATTCGGCGCAGATCAATCATCCAATGCCGCGGCGTTCTACTCATTAGGTTTGAAGGGGCGTTTTGAGGAAAGCAAGCGGGATGACGATCATCGGCTTGATACACAGCACTACCGGCTACTCGACGTGCACGACGCTCAACTGGTCGAGCGCGAGGTGCCGATGCTCAACGCGATAAACGAAGTGCTGCGTGACGACTATATCAAAGACTCGATGGCCGGCGTTAACCGTTGGAACAAGGTGTTGGAGAAGGCGGGCATCGAGTCGAGACTGAGCGTGCCGCACAAGGCATTCAACCGCAAAATCGGCGCGTTTGCCGGCATGCGCGTGTCGCCGGACGGTCGGGTGATCGACGAAGCCGAATGGACGGCCAACGAGGCGAGTTGGCTGCCGACGCCGGAGGATCGCGCGTTCGTGGCCTCGCTGATGGGCCGCGTGGTCGAGCCGGGCCGGTTCGCAAACTGGATCGCGCCGCCGGTGATGGGCATCAACCGGCAGCCCATCGACTTCGAATATGTCAGGTTTAATTGACCGCTGAAATGCGCCGGCGCCGATGGCTATGTTGAATCAACACTTGATCGATCCGCAGATTTGCATCCGTTGCAACACGTGCGAGGAGACGTGCCCGAATGATGCGATCACGCACGATGAGAACAACTATGTCGTGAAGGCGCAGGTCTGCAATGGCTGCATGGCGTGTGTGCCGCCGTGTCCGACCGGCGCGATCGACAATTGGCGCCAGGTGTCCGAGGCCGATGCGTACAGTATCGACGCCCAGTTTGCCTGGGACGAACTCCCGTCTCAGCAGCCGATCGCCCAGCAGGGCGCCGGCGTGAGCGTCGCGAGCGTTTCGCACCGGTTGGAACATTTGTCGGATAGCGGCAGCGACGTGCTGCGGGGTGCCAGCGTGCCGCCGTGGTCGGCGGCCAGAGCGCATGTGAATTTATATAAACAGGAGGCGCCCGCTACGGCAGTTGTGGCGGGCAACTATCGCTTGACGGACGAGACTGCCGACAGCGACATCCATCACATCGTGCTGGACTTTGGCACGACGTTCTTCCCCGTACTCGAAGGCCAATCGATCGGTGTCGTGCCGCCGGGCGCTGCGCCCAACGGCAGGCCGTACCACGCGCGCCAATATTCGCTGGCCAATCCGCGCGACGGAGAGCGACGCGGCTGCAACAATGTATCGCTCACGGTCAAGCGCGTGATGCGCGATCACGATGGCAATCCTACCCGCGGCGTGTGTTCGAATTACTTGTGCGATTTGCGCAAAGGTGACCGGGTGGCGGTGATCGGTCCATTCGGCAGTACGTTCCTGATGCCGAACCACTCCGGTTCACACCTATTGATGATCTGCACTGGTACGGGCGCCGCGCCGATGCGTGCGATGACCGAATATCGCCGCCGACATCAATGCGACGGCGCGGCCGGCCAGCTGATGCTGTTCTTTGGCGCGCGCACGCCGCAGGAGTTGCCCTATTTCGGGCCACTGACGAATTTGCCCAAGGGTTTCATCGATGCCGACCTTGCATTCTCGCGCGTGCCGGGACGGCCGAAGCGGTACGTGCAGGATGCCCTGCGCGAAAGAGCGGCCGACGTGGGGCCATGGCTGGCGGACCGCAATACCCATGTCTATGTGTGCGGCCTGAAGGGAATGGAAGAAGGGGTGCTGCTCGCGCTCAGGGACATTGCACAGTGCCATGGATTGGATTGGCAGCGGGTGTGGGCCGACCTCAGACGTGAAGGACGCCTGCATTTGGAAACCTATTGATCGGCGGCGACCGCGCTACGTTAGCGCGCGTTATGGAAGGAGACTCCGAGCGCGTGTCGGCATCCGGAACGCAACAGACTGACGCTATGGCGGGAGTGGACTCAGTAGATGCCGCGTGTGCCTTGCACCGGTCGCTCATTAACGGCGATACCACCGCGGGAGCACCGCCGACCTCCTGGCCAACCGAGGTGCCACTGTCGCACGTGCGGCGCTCGTTTCTACACGCAGTCGTGCCAGGTCGGATGGACAAGGTGCGATCATCGGTACCGTGACCACGACGGTTGTCAACGGCGAAGCCGTGCAATTGATCGGATTCGGCATGTTCGGCACGGGCGCCCGGGCAGCGCGTATCGGCCGCAATCCGGCAACGGGGGCGCAAATGCAGATCGACGCAGCCAAGACCGTCAAGTTCATCCCCGGCAAGGCGTTCAAGGACGCGGTGAACGCCGCGTGACGCCGCGCCGAGCGCAGGCATGTCTACCTGCGCTCGATGTCAAAACAGCTGCTGACCCAGGCCGGACAGGTTGATCCATTTGACCGTGCTCCTCAACGTTCGCCCTGTTTCATCGATCGATTCGATCATCGTGCGCTGTCCGGGGGCTTCGGCGACGACGCGCACGATCCGCTGGCGGCCATTTCGGCCGGCGTGATGCGCCGGTCCGGGTGGTCTTGGCGTGCCGCATTGCGAGCGGACCAAGCGCTTTGAACCCCGCCTAGAGGACGATATCGATCGTGCCACCAATGTGTTCCGAACACGGGCGCGAGGCGAGCATCGCGCCACGCGTCGCGCACCCTGGGAGGGAAAGTCCGTGGGGCAAGTATTCTAACTTTTCTCCGAAGGTTTTCTACCTGACAACCGAAAAACGCTCCTATAATTGCCCCAGCTTTGCCGGCCGCAGCTGGAACAACCTCCGGTGCGCGAGCGTGGTGAGCGGGGCAGGCGAATCGCTTGCGCAATACAAGACGCACGTTGTCTTTCCGAACCTAGGCCTCCAACTTGGAGGCGGTCGCACGTCGGGTCCCGCGCAAGCTGTCTTCATCGCAGGCCCGAGTCCCATCGACGGACGCCAATCGCGTCCCGCTGCGGGTATTGTTCGATTGCGCAAGTCATTTCGTTTGCCGAATGACTGATACCTACAATCGAGGAGCGCCCTGAACATGCTGTCACGTCTTTCCTCTATCTGCTTTGCGGTTACCTGTTTTGCTCTAAGCGCGGCGGCGCACGCGGAGACGGTGCAGATTGCCATTGCGGGACCGATGAGCGGTTCGGTGGCGCAGTACGGCGACATGGTCAAGGCCGGCGCGCTGACGGCGATTGAGCAGATCAACGCGGCGGGAGGAGCCGGGGGCAACAAGCTGGAGGCGGTGTTGCTGGACGACGCGTGTGAACCGAAGCAGGCGGTGGCGGTGGCCAACAAGGTGGTGAGCCAGCACATTAAGTACGTGATCGGGCACGTGTGCTCGGGTTCGACGATTCCAGCCTCGGATATCTATGAGAACGAGGGGACCGTGATGGTGACGCCGTCGGCGACGGCGCCGCAGCTGACCGAGGGCAAGAAACGGCACTTCATTTTTCGCACGATCGGGCGAGACGACCAGCAGGGGCCGGTGGCGGCGCAGTACATCATCGGGCATGTAAAGCCGAAGAAGGTGGCGGTGCTGCACGACAAGCAGTCGTACGGGCAAGGGATCGCGACGTCGGTGAAGAAGGGCCTGGAGGCGGCCAAGATTCCAGTGATGATTTTCGAGGGGCTGAACGCGGGTGATTCGGATTACTCGGCGATCGTCACGAAACTCAAGTCGCAGGGGGTGGACTTCGTGTACTTTGGCGGGTACCACCCGGAGATGGGGCTGTTGTTGAGGCAGGCGCGCGAGCAGGGGGTGAAGGCTACGTTCATGGGACCGGAAGGGGTGGGGAACAAGGACGTGACGGCGATTGCGGGGCCGGCCTCGGAAGGGATGCTGGTGACGTTGCCGGCAGACTTCACGGCGGATCCGGCCAACGCGGCACTGGTCAAGGCGTTTGCGGACAAGAAGCGTGACGCGAACGGGCCGTTTCAGATGCCCGCCTACGCGGCGGTGCAGGTGATTGCCCAAGCGATCACGGGAAGCAAGTCGACGGATCCGGCGAAGGTGGCCGCGTACTTGCACCAGCATACGTTCAGCACGCCAATCGGCAAGGTGGCCTATGACGCGCAGGGCGATTTGAAGTCGTTCAAGTTCGTGGTCTACACCTGGCACAAGGATGCGAGCAAGACTGTCGCGAACTGATCCGCCTACGCCGCCTCGGGGCCCACACCGGCTGCATGCCGGCTCTGCGAGCGGCATACTTGCGCGTTAGCACGTGTCACTGCCGCACTGCGTCTGATGCGTGGCGCGATGTGGGGCAATGCCGTGCCGGCACCCACGGGGACTCCCGCATGAACGACTTTTTTCCTCAATTCGCCCAGCAGTTGGTCAACGGCTTGACGCTGGGCGCAATCTATGCACTGATCGCGATTGGCTATTCGATGGTGTACGGCATCATCGGCATGATCAACTTTGCGCACGGCGAGATTTATATGATCGGCGCGTACGTGGGGCTGGTCGCGCTCACGGCGATCGGCGTGCAAGCAGGTTATCCGCTGCTGCTCGTACTCGGCGTGGCGCTAGTGGTGTCGGTGGTGGTGACCGGCGCGTACGGCTACGCAATCGAGCGCGTCGCATACCGCCCGTTGCGCGGCGGACCGCGGCTGGTGCCGTTGATCTCGGCGATCGGCATGTCGATCTTTTTGCAGAACTACGTGCAGGTCGGTCAGGGATCGCGCGACCTGTCGGTGCCGGTGCTCATCTCCGGCGCGCTCGAATTCCAGTTCGGCGACGGCTTCGACGTGACACTGCCGTACTCGCGCCTGGTCATCGTCGGCGTGACGCTCGTGCTGATGATCGCACTCACGTTATTCATTGGGCACTCGAGAATGGGCCGTGCCTGCCGCGCGTGCGCGCAGGACATGCAAATGGCGAACTTGCTTGGCATCGACACGAACCGGGTCATTTCATTTACGTTCGTGCTGGGGGCGATGCTCGCGGCGGTGGGCGGCGTGCTGATTGGCTTGTCGATCGGCAAGCTGAATCCGTACATCGGGTTCGCGGCCGGCATTAAGGCGTTTACTGCGGCGGTGCTCGGCGGCATTGGCAGCATTCCGGGCGCGATGCTTGGCGGCGTGCTGCTGGGACTGGCCGAGACGTTCGCGTCGGGCTACATGCCAGCCGAATACAAGGATGTGGTGGCCTTCGGGCTGTTGGTGCTAATTCTGCTGTTCCGGCCGACCGGCTTGTTGGGTAGGCTCGACGTGGAAAAGGTATGAGGACGACCATGGGCGCATATCAAACGACGGTCGGCATGCAGACGGTCAAGCATGCCGCGCTTGCGGCGCTGCTCACAGCATTGCTGACGGTGCCGGTGCTGGGCCTGCGGCTGCGCCTTGAAGGCTATCAAGTGGTGCTTGAGCCTCACTGGCGGCCGGTGTGGCTCGCGGTGGGCGCGGTATTCGTGTTCCAGCTGTGCAAGCCGCTGCTCGCGCGCGCCACGCACGGCGTGCGGCTGCCGACGTTGCCGCCGCTCAGTGCACGGCACCAGCGGCGGCTGGTCTGGGCGCTGTTCGGCGTGGGGTTGGTCTGGCCGTTTTTCGGCTCGCGCGGTGCGGTAGACATCGCTACGCTGGCGCTCATCTACGTGATTCTGGGACTCGGGCTGAACATTGTGGTGGGCTTCGCGGGATTGCTCGACCTGGGCTACGTGGGCTTCTACGCGGTGGGTGGCTACACGTATGCGATGCTGAATCACTACTTCGGGTTGTCGTTCTGGCAATGTCTACCGCTGTCGGCCGGTGCATCGGCGATCATGGGCTTCCTGCTCGGCTTCCCAGTGCTGCGCTTGCGCGGTGACTATCTAGCGATTGTCACGCTGGGCTTTGGCGAGATCATCCGGTTGCTGGCCAATAACTTGACCAGCCTGACCGGTGGTCCGGATGGTATCTCCGGTATGCCGAAGCCGACCGTGTTCCGCTTAGAGATGGCGCGCAGCGCCAGCGTGGAAGGCACGCGCACTTTTCATGAAGTGCTGGGCCTGGCGTACCGCGGCGAGCACATGGTGATCTTTCTGTACCTACTGGCGCTGCTGCTGGCGGGCCTCACGCTGTTCGTGACAAGCCGTCTGATCCGCATGCCGATGGGGCGGGCATGGGAAGCCCTGCGCGAGGACGAGATTGCATGCCGCTCGCTCGGGCTGAATCCCACGCGCATCAAGCTGTCGGCTTTTACGCTCGGGGCGTCGTTCGCCGGGCTCGCCGGTGCGTTCTTCGCGGCGCGCCAAGGGCTGGTCAATCCGGAGTCGTTCACGTTCATCGAGTCCGCCCTGATCCTGGCGATCGTGGTGCTGGGCGGGATGGGCTCGCAACTTGGCGTGATCCTTGCCGCGATTGTGCTGACGGTGCTTCCGGAGCTCGCCCGTGGGCTGGCGGAATACCGGATGCTGCTGTTCGGCCTGGTGATGGTGCTGATGATGATGTGGCGTCCTCAAGGATTGTTGCCGGCTAGCCGCGTACACGTGGAGTTGCCACGATGAGCGCCGCGCTATTGGAAGTATCGGGCCTGCAAATGCGCTTTGGCGGGCTGCTCGCGGTCGATGGCGTCGCGTTCGACGTGCGGCGCGAGGAAGTGTTCGCGATCATCGGGCCGAACGGCGCGGGTAAGACGACGGTGTTCAATTGTGTGGGCGGATTCTATCGGCCCTCGAGCGGGCGGATTGCGCTGGATGGCGAATCGATCGCGGGGCTCAGCAGTCACCTCATTGCGCAACGTGGGCTGGTGCGCACGTTCCAAAACATCCGACTGTTCAAGTCGTTGACGGTGGTCGAGAACTTGCTAGTCGCGCAGCACCGGTTGACACAAAGCGGACTGTTGCGCGGGTTGCTGGCCACGCCGGCATATCGGCGCGCGCAGCGCGATGCACTAGCGCGTGCGGCGCGCTGGCTCGAGCGCATGGGATTGAGTGCGGTGGCTAACCGGGCTGCGGGCACACTGTCGTACGGTCACCAGCGGCGCTTGGAGATTGCGCGCTGCATGATCACCGGGCCGCGCTTGCTGATGCTCGACGAGCCGGCTGCGGGGCTCAACCCGCAAGAGAAGATCGAATTGCAACAGCTGATAGACGGGCTGCGCCGGGAATTCGGCGTGGCGGTCCTACTCATTGAGCACGACATGGGGCTGGTGATGAACGTGTCGGACCGCATTTTGGTGATGGAGCACGGCCGGCCGATCGTGACCGGCCGCCCGGACGAAGTGCGCAATGACGAGCGCGTGATCAAGGCCTATCTGGGAGAGGAGTGATGCTCAGGCTGGAGCAGGTGCACACGCACTACGGCGCAATCGAGGCGCTCTCGGGGGTGTCGCTGGAGGTCCGGCGCGGCGAGATCGTCACGCTGATCGGTAGCAACGGGGCGGGTAAGACAACGTTGATGATGACCGTATGCGGCACGCCACGGGCATCAAGTGGACGGGTGCTGTTCGATGGGCAGGACATCACGGCACTGCCCACGCACGAGATTATGCGTATGGGACTGGCGATTTCGCCAGAAGGAAGGCGCGTGTTTCCGAGCCTGACCGTCCTCGAAAATCTGAAGATGGGAGGCTTCTTCGCGAGTCGGCATGAGATCGACGCAGGGCTTGCGCACGTGTACAAGCTCTTTCCACAACTGGAGCGCCGCATGCACCAGCGCGCGGGCACGATGTCGGGTGGCGAGCAGCAAATGCTGGCTATCGGGCGCGCGCTAATGAGCCGGCCCCGCTTGCTGTTACTGGATGAGCCCACGCTCGGGCTCGCGCCACTGGTGATCGCACAGATCTTCAATATTATTCGCGCGATTCGCGACGAGGGCGTGACGGTGTTTCTGGTCGAGCAGAACGCGAACAAGGCACTGCAGGTGGCCGATCGCGGCTACGTATTGGAAACCGGCCGCGTGATACTGGCCGATACCGGCGCGAATCTGCTGGTCAACGAACGCGTCAAAAACGCGTATCTCGGCGGCTGACCGCACGGCGCGCCTGACGACGGCACGGCCACACCTGACGGCATGGTCACATCCGGCGGCATGGCCACACTCGGTGGCACGGCCACGCCGCCAGACCGGTGCGGCCATGTGGTCAAAGCCGATAATCGCCAGCCGCCTCGGGCTGGAACACGATCTGCTCGACCTTTAGCATTTGCGGTGCCCCGCTAGGGGGCGTTACGCGCAATTCGTCGCCCGGCCTCGCGCCGAGCAGCGCGAGGCCGACCGGCGAGAACACGTTCAACCGTCCTTGCGAGAAGTCGGCATTCGGCGGGTAGACGACGGTCCACGTCATGCGTTCGCCGGACGACGGATTCGACAGCGTTACAGTCGAATTCATCGTGACGACGCTCGGGTCGATGTCGGTGGCCTCGACCACGGCCGCGCGCTCGAGCAGGGCATCGAGCATCGCCTGGTAGCCGGATTGTGGGCTCGCTTTTGCCGCATGGCGCTCGAGTCGGCCGACGTCGGTTTCTGTCAAATAGCAGGTCTTCATCTCGTTTCTCCAACGCAACGAAAAGTCAAATAGTTGGTGCGCCCGGTACCCGCCCAGGCAGCGGCTGAAACAGGAGCCGCTTAGTGCGAGTGCCGGGCCGATGAAAGCGGCGCCGCGGCAATGTATCGGAGCAGGTCGGTACCGGGTCGGTCCGTCCGGATCGCGCGCGCGTCTGTCGCCACGCGCGTGGTGTGGCGACGTCGCAAACGCATCGGGAACAGGGACACGCGCATGGCGGGGCTCGACCGGAGAACGGAGAATGAAGAAAATAACATGATGCTATCACAGCGTGCCGTATCAGGTCGCTGTGCAGACCATGCGTACTGTGTCTATTTCAAAAACAATGCGAATCAGACGATCCGCATTCCCAAGGATATGCAAGTTGAGGGCGTCACGGAACTGGAAATCCGGCGGGAAGGAAGCACGATCTTGCTGCGTCCGGTGCGGGCAAATTGGACTTCGTTTGCCAATGAGGCCAAAGCCGAGAACTACTACTAGCCTGGCCCTGTCTTGACGCAGCGCTTCCGGTATCTTCATTGAAGATGCAAAGTGCTTGCCAATCTTGTTGCGTGTTTCTACAATGGATAAACATTAGGAGGTCGTGATGGAACTCAAGATTCAAAAATGGGGCAATAGCGCTGCAGTTCGTTTGCCGAGTGTGCTGCTTGAACAGATCAACGCGTCGGTCGGCAGTTCGCTCAACGCCGACGTGCGCCCGGATGGCGTGATGCTGACCCCGACCCGCCGCAAGTATTTGCTGGACGATCTTGTTGCCCAGTGCGACACGAAGGCGGTTTTTCCGGGCGACATGGCGGCATGGGGCGAGGTCAAATCGGTGGGACGTGAAGCATGGTGAGGCGGGTCAAGTTCGAGCGCGGCGATATCGTGCGCGTGAGCCTAAATCCGACTGTGGGGCGAGAGCAGCAAGGCGATTTTCGCCTGGCGCTCGTTCTATCTCCGGCGGCGTTCAACGCCTTAGGCGTGGCGCTCGTTGCCCCGATCACCCAGGGCGGCGAATTGGCTCGCTTTGCTGGCTTCGCCGTACCGCTTTGCGGTTCTGGAGCTGAGACGCAAGGTGTTGCGCTCGTCAACATGGCGCGTATGCTCGACTTGGAGGCGCGCGGCGCGCGTAAGGTCGAACGCGCACCGGTTGAAGTGGTTGAGGACGCGCTGGCTCGGTTTCAGGCGATTATCGAGTGAGGAAAACGCGATGAGCAACGAGTTCTGGAACCGGATGTACGCGCTGGGCAACACGCAGCGGTAGGTCGGCGACGCGAACAATCCGCAAGCGCGCTAGTCTGCGATGTAAGGTGCTTCCGTCATCAACAAGAACGGCTGGCGTGCCTGGATCGAGCATCATAAGGCAGACGAGCGGCTGTATGAGAGCGGGCGCGAAAACGCGTATCGCCAGGCGGCTCAGTGGTAATGGAAAATAGCAGCTCGTTACGCAATGTCAGTGCCGAGCAGGCCGAGGCGTCGCTTCGCGACTCGAACGTTAGACTCGCACTCAAGCCTTGACGTCAGAAAGAGCGAAGCCTGCGGCATTCATGTCATGGGTATGAAGCCCGTCGGCGCTACAAACTGTAAGATTTCGCGTGCAGGCGTGGCAGGTCAAAAATTGTGATGAGAGAAAGTGATGGATTCGTCTCTACAGCCTATGCTGGAAGCTGTTAACGTCGCCAAGGCGGAGCTTGATGCGGCGCGTCCACTGCCGCCGCATACGGTCGCATCGCTGCGCGAAAAGCTGATGTTGGAATGGACGTACCACTCGAACGCAATCGAAGGCAACACGCTAACATTGCGCGAGACGAAAGTGGTACTGGAAGGCATTACGGTGGGGGGCAAGTCGCTGCGCGAGCACTTCGAGGCCACGAACCATCGCGACGCGATTCTCTACGTCGAGGAGATCGTCGCGAAGAACGAGGCGCTGTCCGAATGGCAGATTCGCAACATTCACGGCCTAGTGCTGAAAGGGATCGATGACAAAGAGGCCGGCCAGTATCGCCATGAGAACGTGGTAATTGCAGGCGCTAGCACGACGCCGCCGGACTTCCTGCATCTGCCGGCCGAAATGGCCGCGCTCATTGACTGGCACGCGCAAGCGCAGACGGTGCATCCTGTCACGCGTGCGGCCGAGCTGCATACACGGTTTGTAAAGATCCACCCGTTTGTGGACGGTAACGGCAGAACGGGGCGACTGTTGCTAAACTTCGAGTTGATGAAGTTTGGCTATCCACCTGCCGTTATCCGTAAAGAGGATCGCCTTGCTTACTACGATTCATTGGATGAGGCGTGCGTGACAGGCGATTACAGTGGCATTACGCGGTTGGTCGCTGCGTCGGTTCAGCGTGCTCTCGACGCATACCTTGATGTGCTCGGTCTGCGTGAGGATCACCGGTCCGACGATAAGTCGCCGTCACCCGGTTTTTAGATGTAAAGAAAACAATCGGATCGGAAAATGCGTGCTACGCGCGCGTCTGAATGCTGAAAGTCCACGCGCCGATTTTTACAATGGCGTCTCGCAGTGTGGGCAGTTTTCCTGGATAAAAAGCCAAGAGCTTTGCCCAGGTCTTGGTCTGGCCGTGCTGAGTTTCTACTTCGAGCATCCGTTTAGCGTCGGCGCTGCGCACATCACTGGCGACTTCAGGCAGGTCACCATGCATCAGCTCTCTCAATCTTCTATCATAAGGCTCGGTATACGCATGAACTCTCGCATGTTACGTGTAATACGAGGTTTCGTGCGCGGGCCTGACCGGCGATTAACATATCGTAGGGGCCAATGGGGGGCTTGCGGCTGCAAGCTGTGCGCGAATTTCGCCGGCATGCTGCGCATTCTCTCGATCAAACGCCAGCGTCTCTAACTGCAACGCTTCAATACGTGCGAGATTGGCATCGATATGCTGGCTTTTATAAGCACCGTAGAATAGTTCATGAGCGACGATTGGTGGTAAGCCAAAGTCCTTGGGGGTATGCGCTTGTAGTCGCGTCAGTAGGGTTGGTTTCCCTTTCAGAATTGCGATGATCGCATTCGCACCAAGCAAGTATTTCATTGGAACACATCTAAAGCTGCGCGTGTTTGCCCGAGGGGCTGTTCGGTAGCAGCCCTCTCAAATTCGGTATCGAGCGGACCGATAAGCGGCGCGAGCCAGTCCCAACTGTTCGGTACTGGTTCTAGGATGACCTGTGCGCCGTGGCGACGGGTTCGAACCTCGTAGCGTCAAATCGAAAGTTCTTGGGCAAGCGGATGGCCTGCGAGCGGCCGGTCCAAAACATTTTAGCTGTATCCATGATGTGCCTCGTATGATAGGTACCAATAGTATCTATCGCTATAGCGAAAAAGTTGGAATGGGAACCTTGGATGTTATCAGTCACAGCGTGAGGCAATGACGATGGTAGTGCTTAAGCTCAACAGGTTGCTGGAGACGATCGCATGCGAACATCTGGACATTCCCACGCTCAAAACGCGCTACTTGGATCGCCTTGATTTTTACAACGTTGCTCTCTACTGTCTTCGGTCAGCGCTGCTTACGGCCTTCGAGGTCGAGCGTGCAGAAAGCGGAGGCTGCACACCGTACTTCGCCCTCGACAGTTAAGGCTGCTGGCATAGCATACTGCGTATTTCGGTGAACGTGATCAGTGGTCCCAATTGTACGGGTGCAATCTTTACCTCGCGTCGTCATCTACTGAGAGCTTGGCAAGCCGGGGGCGTTCATGTACGACAGTAACATCATCCCATGAGGCAACACGCCACCTACACTGATCGCATGATTCGGACGCAGTGAGGGCAAACATGGACAGGTCAATGGAGCAGCGCGCGGTGCGCAGCTGCTCCGCTGCGGCGTTAATGATCGGTCGAAGGACCAGATGCACCTGCCACGCTGGGCATCTTGCGATAGATCGTATTGCGCGATATCCCGAGCGAGCGGGCTGCGGCCGACACGTTGCCGCCATGGCGCGCAATAGCGGCGGCGATCGCACAGGCCTCGACGTCTTGCAGCCGTGCGTGCAGCGGCAATGGGGCGAGGCCGCCGAAAGAGGCGGCATCCGGGCCGACAGCCACGGCACGCGCATCGCCTCGTGCTGGACGCAGGTCTTCGAAGAAATCGTCCGGCAGATGCTCGCGCCGGATCACGCCGTCATCTTCTACCATCGCGGCTGCCGTGCGCAGCAGATTGCCTAGTTGCCGGAAGTTGCCGGGCCACGTGCATTGCTCGAACAGCTTCATCACATCACTGTCCACACTCAGCGGTGGTGCGCTGGCGGCGCCGTGCCCCGACTCCAGTTGCAGCATGCGTTGCACGACCGTTGCGAGGTCGGTGCGCTCACGCAGCGGCGGCAATTTGACGACCAGTCCATTGAGCCGGTAGTACAGGTCTTCACGGAAGCGGTTTTGCGCGATCATTTCCCGCAAGTCGCGATGGGTGGCGCAAACGATTGCGATATCGACCGGGATCGAGCGGCTCGATCCGAGGGGGTTGACGACGCGCTCTTGCAAGACACGCAATAACCGGACTTGCAATGGATACGGCATGTCGCCGATCTCGTCGAGAAATAACGTGCCGCCGTCGGCCTGCAGCAGCTTGCCGATCGAGCCCTTGCGCCGGGCGCCAGTGAACGCGCCTTCCTCGTAGCCGAACAATTCCGACTCGATCAGTGTCTCCGGAATCGACGCACAGTTCACGGCAATAAACGGCCCATCGCGGCGCGGCGAATCGTTGTGAATGGCTTGCGCGAGTAACTCCTTGCCGGTCCCCGTCTCGCCGTTGATCAAGACTGGGATGTCCTTGCCGAGTACCTTGCGGACCTTGGCGATCACCGACGCGACTTGCGGATCGCCGGTGTCGAGATGGCTTAGCCGCGATTGCGACGCCGGCGCCGGCGGGGCCAGGCGGACCGTGCTCCGCGTCGTGGCGCGCAACTCGGCGCCGGCCTCGTGCGGCGACGCGGTCGGCGTGACTGGCGCGCGTTTGAACTCGACGCGCGCGCACACCACCGCGCCGTTGTGCAGATTCATTGACACCGGCTGTCCATGGCAATGGCGTACCGTGTCCATCAGTTGCGCGCTGCTCACGCCGAACAGCGAGGACAATGTGTGTGCACGCAGCGCACTGAGCGGCAGGTTCAGCTGAAACTGCGCGCTGCGGTTCGCGGACAGAAAGCGGCCATCGCTGGTGAACGCGGCGATGCCTTCCATCAGCGTGTCGAGGAACTCCTTGCGCGCATGGAAGGCGACCTGCAGCGTCTCGCGGAAGGTGCTGGTGAACAACTGGTTTTCGATCATTTGCACCGACATCCTGGCTAGCGCCATCGTGTGCTGATGGTAGCTGCGATAGTCGCCGGTCACATCCAGCACGCCGATCAGATCGCCGTATGGGTCGAGGATCGGCACGCTGGAGCAGGTCAGGAACCGATTGGCTGCCAGGTAGTGCTGCTTGCCATGCACGACGATCGGACAGCGCTCGGCGATCGCGGTGCCGATCGCATTGGTGCCCTGTCGGTCCTCGGCCCAATTTGCGCCAGGGCGCAGCGCGACTTTTTCGGCGCGCGCCAGGAAGTCGTCGTCGCCGATTGAGTGCAGGATTAGCCCGTGCGCGTCCGTCAGCACAATCATGCTTTGCGTGTTGACGATTTGTTCATGCAACGTTTCCATCACCGGCATCGCGTGTGCGCACAGCATCCGGTTCTGTTCGCGCTTCAAGTTAAGTTCGGGGCTGCTCAGCACGTCGTAGTCCGGGCGCGCCAGTTCGCGCAATCCATAGGTTTCGGAGCGCTCGTGCGATTTCTGGATCGATGGGGTGAGCCAGCCGAACTCGCTCGATTGCGAGGCGGTAGCGGCATAACGGGCATCCTTTGCCATGATCTCCTCCATGTGCGATTCTGGTCATATCGCCGGAACGCCGGGCCGGGGAATTTTGCAATTCCATGCCGAAAATTCGATTCGACATGGACCGCCGGATCGCGTTCATCGTGGGCCCGGCAATGCGAAGTGTAAACAGTACCTTGGAAGTGGGGGCTGCGCCAGTGGCATGGGATTCGGTAAGACCATGATGTGTCCGTGCATGTCGTGCGAGCCGTGTTTGACGCAATTAGCGCTCAGTCGGCGCGCACGAGCGCGTCTACCAGTTCATGGCAGACTATTTCCCCGCCTCTCCTCCTCGAACCGGACGCGGCGCTTGACACTCAGCTCGAACGAGCCGCCCTTCTGCGTGAGAGTGAGCTGAGTACGTGGCATCAGGCCTCGATACTCCGCGCTGCTCGCTCTTGCCCACGTCTTCAATCTCCTTAGCGATATGCTGGACGTCGATTGCGGATCGTTACTGACTAACGGATGAGACATAGTGATATTCAATTTTGGCTACGTGGTCGAGTTGGCGCTGATATCGGTCATGGTCTCCACCACTCAACTGACCACGGCGGTGGCTTCGTGCGCCACTATGGCTTCTTTCTTGCGCGCCTGGATGGTAGAATGCACTCCGCCCTTTCCCGGGGTGATGAAATTGGTAAACATAGCGGACTTGACAATTTGAGTGCACGGCCGGAAACGGTCGATGTAGAACCCTTCAAATTCGGCGAACCCCCTGGCACATAAGCCGAGGCAACGCCGAGCCAAGCCCGTGGGGCCCGTTAGGCCTTGCAGGAAGGTGTAGAGACTAGACGGAGGGCGCCTAATGCGCGATACCGCGGTAATACGAGCGGCACCGCGCGATGGCGAAGGCATAGTCCAGCGCACGAACGTCGGCCATCGCGAGGCCGGCGGCGCCGAAAGGCGTAGTGTGAAGAAAATCCGCCGCTTCACGGCTTGCCGGTTCGAGTCCGGTCCCCGGGACCAACGCAAAAATCAAGAACTACACACGGTCGCAGATATGATGACTAGATACGCGTAAAGGTATTGCCGAATAAGAGCGATCCCCCTGCAAAAAAGCTGCGCTTCGAGGCGTTCGCACGCGACTTTCCTCAGCTTGCGGCTATGAAACTTGCCGACTTCAGGACATCGCAGCTTGTCGAGTGGCGAGATGCAAGACTGAGGCATGTTGCGGCGTCTTCGGCGAACCGCGACATCGGCCTGATTCGCAATGTGTTCACGGATGCCCGGCAGGAGTGGCATTGGCTCGATCACAATCCCCCGAGGGATTCAAGATCCCAGGCGACGGTCCGCCGCGCGAGGTCCGGTATCGAAGTACACCCACATATTGGTAGTTGATCCCGGCATTGATGACGAAGTAAGCTGAGTGGCCGTGTCAAGTGTAAAGCCGGATCCGGCGACATAGACGTTCAGCTATATTGCCGATCAGTTCGCCACTGGTGCCCTCAGTGGTTGGATCCCAAACAAGATTGCCGTATTGATCGTAGATGACGTGTTGATAGGATCCGGCCTCCAAAATCAATGCGCGCCCAGCCGCATCCAAGATGATCGACTGCGTATTGAGGATCGACTGTGCAGGGTCTTGCCAAGTGGCTTACTTCTACTGGCCTTTATATTGTGGGCCGCTATCGAGTCGGTTACGGCGCGGCGGGGCATGCCACCATGATGCGTGCAGCATCCGCCGCAACGCATCCAATGGATCACTGGCTTGCTGATCGCGCCGTGTGTCGCGGGCCGTCCGTGCATGGCGCGCCACGCCGGCTCGGCGGCTGGGCTGCGCACGCTGCGCGTTCCGATTATTCGATGCAGCGATGCGCGCCGTTGCGTCATGAGTTTTGACTGCGGCGTGACGGGGGGCGGGCGGGTTGCTGTCCACGGTCTCTCCCGATGCGCTCGTCGGCGCAGCGGCCGCCGCTTCGCCCTTGCCCGTGTGTGTAGAAAGTGGTCCGGTGCCGGCTTGGCTGGGAAGCAGCCCGGCCAGCAGCGCAAGAGTGGGCTCTCCGGCAGGCACGGCAGGCGCATACGATGCGCCGTCGGGTCGCATCGCGATAGCCGTGTGGCGGCGCACAGACCCATCACGCGAGGCCCGGGCGGTGGGGCGGGGCGCGAGGTCGGGGGCGCGCGTTTCAGCGATACTAGCGCCAGTTCGATGGGCGGGCCTGGCCGCGTCCGGCTCGACAGTCATAGTCGGGAAGCGGTTCTCACTGAATGCGTCGGCGGGCCGCGTCTGCGCGGCGCGCGAACCGACGTGGCGGGTTTCACGAAGGAGGCCGGTTGTTGCGGACGGCCGGCAGGCGGCGTACGCGGCGCAGCCGTGCCGCCGCGTACTGAGCGGATCGGCGCCGCCGTATCAGCGTTGCCGCGCGGATGACGAGTGTCTTCCGTTGGGGGCGTATCGTCGCGCGCGGTACGCGCCAGCGCGCGCAATCGAGCGAGCGCAGCATGCATTTCAGCCAGTGCAGGATCGGTTTCGGGCGCGGCCGCCGAAGCCCCGGCCCCAGCCCCGGCCGTACTGCTGCCATGCGGTGATGGCCGGCCGTGCCCGGCGGGGGCTGAGTTCTCATCCGCCGGTGCGCCTGGCGCCCGGTGCGCGCCCTGTCGGCCCCCTCCTGAGCCGTTTGTGTAGGCCGGTGCGATAAGCGTGCCACTGCCATATGTTCCATGTTGGCGAGACACGAAGTTTGAGCGCAGCGGTGCGTCGTCGATGCTCAGATCGGTAATCAGCACGGCGGCGGCGATCGCCGTGCCGATGCCGGCCATCCAATGCGAACGTGGCACGTGTCGCACAGCTCGACGCGCGCGTGGTGCCGTGCGCGCGTTGCGCAGGAACAGACGCGTCCACTGACTCCACCGCCACAGCGGCGCTGGTCGATGCTTGCCGTGCGACTGCGGCGCAATACGGCGCACGCCGGCATGCAAGGTAAGATCGTATTCGGCTCGGCGCAATGGGTTGGTCAATGCAGCGTACGCGTCGTTGATCCGCTGGAATTGCGCTTGCGCATAGTGTTCTCGCCCGCGGTTGCGGTCCGGGTGCCACTTCATTGCTGCACGCCGCCACGCTGCCTTGAGTTCGGCTGGCGTTGCGTGAGGCGTGACCCCCAGGATGTCATATAACGTTCTCATCGCGGAGTTCTTGGTTGGCACGCCGCGCCCGTCGCGTACCGAGGGTTTTACGGATGCAGGGCACGAACGTCTGTATGCGAACGCCCGCTGGCAGGCGGGCTGTTTCGCGTGAGGTGCCGCCGCTTCGCACCGTTTTCCCTTTCCTACCGTAAGCCGCTAATTCGGACAGATGCTTGGCTTATCGGCCATGCCGGGGGACAGAAATGTTTCGAGTGGTAACCCGGGATGGATGCACAAGCATAGCCAAAACAAATCTGGTCATTGCAGCGGTCGCGAAATGGGGCCGTCGCGGCGCGAACGCGCCAATGCGATACCGGATTTTTTTGGGCATGCGGAAGATACAAAGATTTACAAAGCGTCGGCGCCCGTAACGCTTCGACGCCATAATGATGCCGGTGCTCGCTTACCATGGGTTCCGTATCAGCGGTCTCGTACGCAGTCCGCCATGACGGCAGGGCCGTCATTCGGGGTATGGCCGCGTAGGTTGGACTGACGCGGCGGTACGCTCAACGATGAACAGGTTCGCCGTGGCAGGGCGTCACGCGTTATCTTATCGATAAAGGGCAGAGTGAATGAACAGCGGACACAGGCGGCAGCTCGTCTATGTGACGCGGTCAGCGGACCGTGCGCTACAACGATTGCTGGACCGACATGGATGGACTGTCGCGACGTGCGATACGGCGCGTCAGGCCGAGCGCCTGGTGAACACCACCGATGCACGCGTGGGCATCTTTGATGTCAGCAGCGGCTTTGACGATGCGATCGCGCAGTTCGAACCGGTGCTGCTTCACCCGGACATGATGTGGGTGGCCACGCCCACTGCCGCGCAATTGGCGGCGGCGCACGTGCGCCAATGTGTGCGCAGCCATTGTTTTGACTTTGTGGCGATGCCGGGCCCCGCGCAATTGGTGGTGGATGTGGTCGCACGCGCGTACCAGATGGCCGAGCTTGATGCGGGAGACGACGCACCGCGTGTACAAGGCGAGATGATCGGCGCTTGCGAGGCGATGCAGCAATTGTTCCGCGTGATTGGCAAGGTCGCCAATACTGACGCGCCAGTGTTGATTTTTGGCGAGTCCGGCACGGGCAAGGAGCTTACGGCCAAGTCGATCCACGACCAGTCGATTCGCGCAACGGGGCCGTTCGTTGCGATCAACTGTGGTGCGATTCCGCCACATCTGCTGCAATCCGAACTATTCGGCTACGAGCGGGGGGCGTTTACCGGCGCCAATCAGCGCAAGATCGGCTACGTCGAAGCGGCCAATGGTGGGACGCTTTTTCTGGACGAGATCGGCGATCTTCCACTCGAGAGCCAAGCGAGCCTGCTGCGCTTTTTGCAGGAGCGCACTATACAACGCCTGGGCGGACACGATCCGATTTCTGTGGATGTGCGAATCATCTCTGCCACGCACGTCGACTTGGAGGCGGCGGTGAGCGCAGGGCGCTTCCGTTCAGACCTCTATCATCGATTGTGCGTGCTCAGGCTCGAAGAACCGCCGCTGCGCGCCCGCGGTCGTGATATCGAGTTGCTTGCACGGCGCATGTTTGAGCGCTATCGTGGCGACAGTCCGCGGCACATACGCGGCTTCTCTGCGGCGGCGCTCAACGCGATGTATCGTTATTCGTGGCCGGGCAACGTGCGCGAGTTGATCAACCGAGTACGCCGCGCGATCGTGATGGCCGAGGGACGGGCGATCACTCCCGCGGACCTGGAACTGGAGGATGTCCTCGAGCAACGGGCGCCGACGTTGGCGGTCGCTCGCGAGGACGCCGAACGCCGCGCGATCGAAGAGGCGCTCGCGCGACATCGGAACAGGCTTGCCGGTGCCGCGCAGGAACTCGGCGTGTCACGCGCCACGCTGTACCGTCTGATGCTCGCGCACGGCATGCGCACGCGCCAGGGCCAGGACGATACCCGATCGAGGCCGTCGCGCGCCGTGTCGTTGACGCTCGCAACCGGCCGAGGGCCGACCGCTGACGGCCGGGCCAGACGGGCTGACGCCACGTCGCTGCGTGCGCATCGGTGCCATCCATGGCTTCCCGGTGGCCCGCATGCCGGCGCCGATAGGCTGCCCAGCCCCGACGAACGTAGCTGGCACCCCGTTTTCGACCTTGCCGGCAGCGGTCGCCGCACCATGCTCGACGAGACATTGAACGACACCGCCAACGACGCGAGACCCCTGCAGCGCAATTGACGCGCTATTGCTGCTGATACGCGTCGTACGGGCGCGTCCCGGTCCCCAGGCCGGCGGCGCTGCGACTTTGTTCGCAAGCGTACTGAATGCAATGCCTCTCAACGGATTAAATCGGTCCGGTTATTAATGAAACTTCAAGAGGCAGGCTCTGTCGCCGCCCAGTAGCGATGCCGAGCCGTACCTGGGGACACCATGAATAGCAAGTTACGAGAAATTCTTGCCCAATGGGCCGACCTGGACGTGCCCATCGCGTCCCTGCCCGACGATGCCAGCCTGTACGATGCCGGTATGTCGTCGCTGGCCACCGTCAAGCTCCTAATGGCGATCGAGAACGCCTTTAATATCGAAATTCCGGACGAGTGGCTCACGCGCGAGTTGTTTACGAGCGTTGCTTCGTTGAGCCAGGCTATCAAGCAGCTCCAGTCCGACGAGGCAGCCGCATGATGGTGGCGCCCGGGCGGCAGAACGCGGTAGCGATCGCGCGGGGCCCAACGCGGGCGATGCCGGCCAGGGTCGGCGGCGTGGATCGCACAAGTTCGCGGCGATGGTCCGGGCCGGTCTCGGCCGAATATGCCCACCTGCAGCCGTTGCTGTGCATCGCGTCTGAGCATGCCACCGATGTCGATCGCGACGCGCGCTTTCCAACCGAGGCGCTGGGCGCGTTGCGCGAAGCAGGCCTAATGTCATCGCTGGTGCCGGCGCCGCTGGGTGGAGCCGGAGCATCGCTCAAGACCGTTGCAGGTATCTGCGAGGTATTGGCGCGCGCCTGTGCATCCAGCGCGATGATGTTCGCGATGCACCAGGCGAGCGTCGCGTGGCTTGTGCTGCATCACGAAGCGCATGATGCCAGTCGCGCATTGCTGCAGCGACTGTGCGTCGAGCAAATGCTGTTCGGCATTGCCGGCATGGCCGACCCGGCCCCGGCCCCGGTCGCGGGCGCCGCCGGTGGGCCCGGGCCCGTGTTGCTGCAACACCATGCGGAGCAATTCACACTGGTGATCGACGGCACGACGATCCCATATGGTGCTTACGCAGACGGCTTGTTGCTGCCGGCGGGCGAAGACGGATTCGTCGCCGCGCCCAAGGAGCAGTACAAGCTGGAGCGGCGCGAAAGCTGGGATGCGCTTGGCATGCGAGGATTGTGCAGCGACGAATTCCGCGTGGTCGTCACGGGCGAGCCGGGGCAGATCCTGCCTACAGCGCGGGACGGCGCAGGCAACCTTCATGCGATTATTCAATTGCTGCACAGCGCCGTATGGGTCGGCATCGCTGCCAGTGCATTGGAACGAGCACAGGCTTACTTGAGGGGGCAAGGCGAGGCGCCGCACGCGTTGCTGCCCGGCGCCGCACGCCTTGCCGAAGCCAATGCGCTGTTGCAGATGATGCGCGCGCATCTGGGCAGCGCACTGGAGCAGGCCAGCAGCGGTCCGGGCGGCTTGCCGCCGCGGGGTCTCGCCTTCGTCGACGAAATGCAGGTGTTGAGAACCGGGGTATCGAGAAGCGCACTGGCGCTGGTCAACCACGCGATGATGGTCTGCGGGATGGACGGTTATCGCAACGATACCGATGTCAGTGTCGCGCGGCATCTGCGCGATTTGTACGCTGCGCCGCTCGGGTTGGGGTCTGCCCGCAACGCAGCAATTGCTCTCGCCTCCGACGCCACGCCGTCGAGCGATATCCTCCCCGATTAATCCCCGCTGTATTGCGCGGCGTACCGCCGCGCTCACGGTTCGCGCGTTTCAAACTGTAAATTCGATGTCGATGATGTTACATCGACGCCATGGATCCTGGTCAAAAGGGTGACGTCTGCGCCATGACCGGTAACTATTACGCGAATCTAAGGTTTGTCATTTCGGTGTTTGGTTAAATTAATAAAAAATTATGAATAATCAAGAGATTGCGGATGAAGTGTGGGGTGGCGAGCATAGGCTGACGCCGGCTTGGCAATTCAAATTTGAAACAGTTTTGTGTGCTCTATAGCACCGCATCCCGAGCGTCGATCCGGTGCCTCGACGGGGTGTTTGGTTATGCAAAATGAGTCTTAACCCGCGTGCAGAAAAGGAATAAACGGTAAAGCGCACATTCCGAGGCGGGTCACGCCGATGGCGCAATGCAACATCGAGTGTGTCCCGCGACCCCTAGTCTGTTCACCAATGCGACGCTTTTGGGCGGTGCAGCGGTGTCGCGGCTACGTGCGTCATGCGTAGACCGTTATTAATCAAGGACTTCTGACCTAGTGGCACACAACTCGCTGAATTAAGGCCATGTCCTCTCAAGAGGGCGACATGGCAACGTGACAGAAAACGTTCAACAGGTCGCGGATCCGAGGTCAAGGTAAAGATTGCAGCGGTTGCAATTGTCCTTGGATCGTGATCAGCGAGATTCGACGCACACCCCGCTGCGTTTGCGCAGCATAGCCAAACCGGAACACCAATATGCTCTACCTCAGAGACGATCCGCACGCGAACCACTTGCTTGGCGCCTTGACCGAGGAGGACTGGCGATCACTCGAGCCGCACCTCGAGCTGGTTCGCGTCAAGAGCTCGCAGCTGCTTTGCGATGCTGACGAACCGATCCGGCACATGTATTTCCCGACGACTGCGGTGATGTCGATGTTGTACCTGATGGAGGACGGCGCGACGGTCGAGGTTGCGGCGATCGGTAACGAGGGCGTGGTCGGGGTGCCAGTGCTCACCGGCGGCGGTACGATGCCCAGCCGCGTCGAAGTACGCAGCAGCGGTTTTGCATACCGCGTGTCCGCCAGCGTGTTCCGAAAGGAGTTTGAAAAGTCGATGGGTATTCATCGGCTGATGCTGTTGTACATCCAGGCGCTGATGACGCAAATCGCTCAAAGTGCGCTATGCAACAGACACCATTCGGTCAATGAGCAACTCTGTCGCTGGCTTCTGCTGGCGCATGACCGCTTGTCCACGGACGAACTGACGGTCACCCAGCAGATGATTGCGAACATGCTGGGGGTGCGTCGCGAGGGGGTGACCGAGGCGGCCGGCAAACTGCAGGAAGCAGGTTTGATAAGACAACGCCGCGGGCATATCACTGTACTTGACCGGCATGGCCTCGAGGCGCGTGCATGTGAGTGCTACGGCATGATTCGCCGAGAATTTGATCGGCTGTTGCCGCGTGCCGACGATGTCGTGGCGCTGGAGCGCTCACGCACGGTTGCGCCGGCCGACGAACGTGCGCTGCGCACGGTCGGCTACGTGCGTGTGCTGCAACCCGCCTAAGCGCTCGCGCGGAGAAATTCACGATGCTAGGAATCGTTGCAAGGCTATCGGATGTCTTGCTCGTTGCGGCTGGCGCATGGCTGGCGCATGCGTTGCGTTACAACGGCTCATTCGACTTAACTGACGCGGAGCGCTCGCTGGTGGCGCTGTCGTGTGCATTGACGCTGCTGGTCTTCCCGCCACTGGGTATCTACCGCTCGTGGCGGGGGCAGACACTGTACCGATTGTTATCGCGCGTCACGCTTGCCTGGTTCGCGGTGGTCGTGCTCGGCTTGTGCTTCATCTTCACGCTGCATCGCAGTAACGACATCTCGCGCCTGTGGCTGGGCACGGCGGTGTTGACCTGCGGCGCGTTGCTGCTCGCGGGCAAGTTGTTTATCCATGCGGTATTGCGCAAGGTCCGGCAAAGCGGAAAGAACCAACGTTCGGTGATCATCGTCGGCACCGAAAGCTATAGTCGGGCCGTTCTCGACCAGATGCACGCGGCGTCGGAAGCGGGTTTTCGGCCGGTGTATGTGTTTGACGATAGCGGCACGGTGCCTTCGGCGTGCATTGGCGGCGTACCGGTACTGACGGACTTCGCACAACTTGCCAACATCGTGCGTGCCGGTGGCATCGATGAAATGTGGCTTGCGTTGCCATTGTCGCATGAGCGCGCGATCCAGCGCATCGTGCGTGAGTTTCGCCACGATTTCGTCAACCTGAGGTTTCTGCCGGACGTGCGGAGCATGACGCTATTCAGTCAGTCGGTTACCGAGGTGTTGGGCATGCCGGCGATTAACCTGGCGGCCAGTCCGGTCTCCGATCCGCAACTGTGGCCCAAGTTGGTGTTCGACCGGTTGTTTGCCTTGGCTGTGCTGGTGCCTTTGTTGCCGCTGTTCATTGTGCTAGGCATCGCGGTGAAGCTCTCGTCTCCCGGGCCGGTACTGTTCAAGCAAAAGCGCAAGGGCATCGATGGGCAGGAGTTCGAAATCTTTAAATTCCGCACGATGCGTGTGCACCAGGAGCAGCATGGTGTGGTGCGCCAGGCCTCGCGTCATGACTCGCGCATCACCAAAGTCGGCGCGTTTCTGCGCCGCACGTCGCTGGACGAGCTGCCGCAATTTCTGAACGTGCTGCTGGGCCAAATGTCGGTGGTTGGCCCGCGGCCGCATGCCATCGAGCACGACAACCTGTACAAGGACTTGATCGACGGCTACATGTATCGCTACCGTATCCGCCCGGGGATCACCGGATGGGCCCAAGTCAATGGTTACCGCGGTGAAACGCGTAAAGTGGAAAAGATGGAAGCGAGAGTCAAGTTTGATTTGTTCTACATACAAAACTGGACATTCTGGTTCGACATTAAGATTATCTTGATCACGCTGGTGAAGGGTTTTGTCGGCCGTAACGCATTTTGAGCCGTACCGTTCGATATGCCGCACGTCGGTCCGGTGGCCCGACGCATTGCTGCTGGATGAAGTGGAAAGAAATCTGCGCCCAAAGCCATACGCCGCGCGTGTCGCGCGTTTGCTCCGGCCAGCTGCGCAAAAAGGAGAAACGAAGATGTTGAAGCGCCCCATGGGGATGGCTGCCGTAATGACGGTGGCATTGTCCGGCTGTGTGTTGGCCCCGGGACCGGCATTGGACTCGAGCCGCATGCACGACGATCTAAGCAAACCAACTGATACGATGACCTACGACGTGAACCTGATCACGCCGGAACTCGTCTTCAAGCTGAAGGAGTCGGACGCGGCCGATGCGCGCGCGAGAGAGGCGAGCCTGCACGCGATGCCGGCCGATGAGGTGAGCGATTACCGGGTCGGGGTGAACGACGTGCTGGGCATTACTGTATGGGGGCATCCGGAGCTGACGCAAGGCGGCAATGCGGCGACGGCGCCGCTGCCGGACACGGGCACGCTGCAAGGCATGGGCAGCTTGGGGGCCGGCCAGCAGCAGCCGCAAAGCGCATTCAGTACCAATGGTCCGGGCGAGCTTGACGCACAGGGCCAGCGGGTCGCCGCCGATGGCACGATCTTCTTTCCGTCGCTGGGCCGCGTGCGGGTCCTAGGGCAGAGCACGGTGCAGATCTCGCGGCTGTTGTATGAGCGCTTGAAGGGCCGTCTGAAGGACCCGCAGATTGACGTGCGCGTGATCCAGTATCGCAGCCAGCAGGTACAGGTGACCGGCGGTGTGAAAAATCCGGGGCAGTTATCGCTGACCGGTTCGCCGATGCGGGTGATCGATGCGATCAACCGTGCCGGCGGCGGCAATCCGGACGCCGATTTGCAGCGGGTGCTGGTGTCGCGTGGCGGCAAGGTGATCACGATCGATGCGACGCGAATCCTGAACCGGGGCGACATGCGGCAGAACATCGTGTTACAGAACGGCGACATCGTGAACGTGCCGGACCGGACGCAGAACCGCGTGTTTGTGATGGGTGAGGTACCCAAGCCGCAGACGGTGTTCATGAACCAAGGCCAGTTGACGTTGGCTGACGCGCTGACCGCAGCCGGCAGTATTGAGCCGGCCGGGGCGAACCCACGGCAAATCATCGTGATCCGCCATCCCAATCCGCCGCTCACGCAAATTTCCAATGGGCAGGATGGCCTGGAGGAGGGCTTCAAGAAAGCCAGCTACGCGCCGGCCGACAACAAGCCGGAGATCTTCCGACTGGACATGACACAGGTCGACGCCATGATGCTGGCCACCGAGTTCGACATGAAGCCGCTGGACGTAATCTACGTTGGCACCGCACCGGCTGCCCGCTTCAATCGCCTGCTTGCGCAAATCCTGCCTTCGGCCGAATCGTTCTATCTGGTCTGGTCGGTGGCGCATAACCGCTAACCCTCTATCGACGCAGACACCCTGGGCATGATTCGAATTGATGGCAACGAGCGATAACTGAGGATTTCACATGGAAGCGCGACACATCGACATGGGCTATTTGCCGCCGTCGGGCGCAAGCGAGGGGCTCGTACCACGAGACCTGGTTCGCGTGATCACTGACAACCTGTGGGCCGTGGTCGGCATCGCGGCGGTGATCACGGCGCTGGCGAGCGCGTACGCGTTCTTCGCCACGCCGCTGTATTCAGCAGACACCTTGGTGCAGGTCGAAGTGCCCAAGCAAAACGAACTGGCAGACCTGGTTACCAAACAGCCAAGCCAGAACAACAGTTCGCCGAACGGACCACCGACGGAGACCGAGATGGCGATCGTCACCAGCCGCGCGGTCCTCGCCCCGGTGATCGCTCAGTACAGGCTGGATGTGCTCGTGACGCCGCATCGGTTTCCGGTGTTGGGCAAGATTGCCGAGGCGCTGGCCACGCGCGGCGAGCCATCGCGGGCGTGGTTTGGCTTGTCTAAGTACGCATGGGGCGGCGAGCTGGTGGATATTGCCCAACTGAACGTACCGCGCGAGTTGCAGGACAAGAAGCTTGAACTCAAGGTGTCCAGCGGTCGGCGTTATCAGTTGCTGGACGAACAAGGCAATCTGCTGGTGAACGGTATCGAGGGGCAACTGGCGCAAGCCGGCCCGGTATCGATGCTGGTCGAACGGCTGGCGGCGCGCGACGGCGAGACGTTTACCGTCGAGCGTCTGAACGAGGTAACGGCGGTACGGCGCTTCATTAATCAGCTCAAGGTCGTGCAGGTCGGCAAGGAAACCGGCATCGTGCAGATCAGCTACGAGAACAGTGATCCGGCGCTGGCTACGGCGGTGGCCAATGCGGTGACGCAGAACTACATCGGCTCACGCGTCACGCAGACACAGGAAGAGGCGAGCAAGATGCTCGCGTTTATCAACAACGAGCTGCCGCGGCTGCGCGACGACCTAAAGCAGGCTGAGGCGCAGCTGCAGTCGCATCGGGTCGCGTCCGGCTCGATGCAGGCGACGACCGAGAGCCAAAGCTACCTGCAAGGTAGCATCGAATTTGACCGTCAGATTGCCGCACTGAATCTGCAGCGTACTCAATTGCTGGATCGGTTCACGGCGCAAAGTCCTGAAGTCAAGACGGTCGATGCGCAGCTGGCGCAGTTACGTGCGGCCAAGGGCAAGTTCGAGTCGCGTTTTGATTCGATGCCGAGCGCCGACCGGCAATCTGCCGATCTGGCGCGCGATGCGAAGGTGGCCGAGGAAATCTACGTGGCGATGGTCAATAAGGCGCACGAGCTGTCCGTGTCGCGCGCCGGCACGGTAGGCAACGTGCATGTGATCGACACCGCGGTGCAACCTTCCACCCCAGTCAAGCCGCGACGCGCGTTGATCATTTCAGCCGCAATTGTGCTCGGCCTGATGCTCGGCGTGCTGTATGTGATATCGCGCCGCTATTTGTCGCAATCGGTCAGCGAGCCCGAACAAATCGAAGGCAAACTGCGCCTGCCGGTGTTCGGTGCGGTATTGTTCAGCGACGAGCAGGTGCGGCTGGCGCGCACGCCGCCGCTGCCTGTGCTGGCCGGGGCACGCGAGCCGTCGCTACACGGCGACGCGCGCAGCGCGACGGCGCTAGTGGCGTCACCCGATGCGGCGGCGGGTGGGTATCAGCCGCGTCCGCACGCCGGCGGGCTGCTGGCGGCCGCGCGTCCACGCGATGTCGCGACCGAGGCGCTGCGTGGCATCCGCACGATGCTCAACTCGAAACTGCTCAGTGCCACGAACCGGATCGTGATGGTGACCGGCGCAACGCCAGGCACCGGCAAGAGCTTTATCTCCGCCAATCTCGCTTTGCTGTATGCGCAAGCGGGCAAGCGCGTCTTGCTGGTCGATGCAGATCTGCGCCGCGGCCGGCTGGGTATACATTTCGGTTTGCCAACAGATACGGTGGGGTTGGCCGAGCTGCTCGGCGACGGATTGTCGCCGGAACAGGCGATCCATCCGACCAGTGTGGCCAACCTGTCATTGCTGCCGGCCGGCGCACGTCCCGGCAACCCGTCAGAGCTGTTGGCGATGGAGCGCATGACGGAGCAACTCGCGCAGTTCAATGAACGGTATGACTTGGTGTTGGTCGACACGCCGCCGGTGCTGGCGGTTGCCGATGCGTCGATTGTCGCCGGCTACGCAGGCGCGACGGTGCTGGTGATGCGGGAGAACGCGCAGACTGAACTGGAAGTGCAGGAAACGCTTAAGCGTTTGGGTCGGGCCGGTGCCCAGGTGGCCGGCGCGATTTTCAACGGAATGTCGGCGCGCCGCAGCGACCGCCGCAGCTACGAGTACATCTACGCTTATACGCGGGAAGGCGATGCGTCGGCAGCCTGAGCGCGAGTGTTCGCATGGCGGTACCGCGCCGCTGGCGGCCGTCTCGCCGCCGCGCGTGCAGCCCGCCGCTGGCGGCGGCACGCTGGCCAGTGAACGCAGCCACGCGGCGCCGTTACCGGCGTCCATCGCGATCAATGGCAAGTTTACGTCGCAGCGGCTCACCGGCGTACAGCGCGTGGCGCGCGAACTGACCGCGGCGTTATCGCAGCAGTGCGGCACACCCGCTGCGTCGCCGCTGCTGCTAGTGCCCCGCGATCACATAGACAGCGAACTGCCGGCCGCCACACCGCGGCACGTGGTGCCGTATCTGCGCGGCATCCTCTGGGAACAGCTCGCGCTGCCGTTCGCTGCTGGCTCTCGCACGCTGCTCAGCCTGTGCAACATCGGCCCGCTGTTCAAGCGCCGCCAGGTCCTGATGATCCACGACGCCGCCGTATTTGACTTGCCACAAGGCTACTCGACCAAGTTCCGCCTGTGGTATCGCTTCGCGTTCACGTTGCTCAAGCGTAACGTGCAGCATATCCTCACGGTCTCGTCGTTCTCAAAGGGGCGCATCGCTGCGCGGCTCGGCGTGCCGCCCGAGCGCATTTCCGTGATTCCGCCTGGTGTCGACCACTTTGACCGACTCGAGAGCGACTATGCCGTGCTGCAGCGGTTGAACCTGTCGTTTGACCGTTTCGTGCTGATCGTCGGCTCGCTGGCGCCGGGCAAGAATCTCGCACGCACGCTGGAGGCGATTGCGTTGCTCGAGCGCAAACATCCGGAGCTTACGTTCGTGATCGTCGGCGGGCAGAACGTGAAGGTGTTCGGTTCATCGTTACCGCGCGTTGCCAGCGTTGCCAAGCACATCGTCTGGGCTGGCTACGTCAGCGATGGCGAGCTAAAGGCATTGTACGAGAATGCGGCATGCTTCGTATTTCCGTCGTTGTACGAAGGGTTCGGCCTGCCGCCGCTCGAGGCGATGTACTGTGGCTGTCCGGTGATCGTCTCGCGCGAGGCGTCGCTGCCCGAAGTGTGTGGTGACGCGGCGCTTTACTGCGACGCGCATGATGCGGCTGACATTGCAGCGAAGATCGTCGAGCTGATGGGCGACGTTGAGCAGCGCCGCGCGATGCGCGAGAAGGGCCGCGCTCATGCGCAACAGTATCGTTGGGATACGTCAGCGAGCCGCTTGCTGCGAGTGCTGCGCCAGTTCGGATGATGGCAGCGCCGCGGCGCACGACAGCCTGGCGGCGAACCGCCGCCCGTGCGTGCTCGTGCGACGCTCGCTCGGCATCGCCGCCGCTGTCGCAGTTCAACGCGTAGGTGGCAGGCATGGACGGCGCGTTGCCGAATTCAGGCCGCCGCGGTGCTTCACGCCGGCACCATAGGCGCGTGTTACGTCAGCCGGCCTCGCCAGAGCGGGGGCGGGCGATGCCCAGCCTGGCCAGCCGCCGGTACAGTGTGGCACGCGACATGCCCAGTGCACGTGCAGCGCGCGTTGCGTGCCAGCGATGCTCAGCCAGTGCGTCCAGGATCCTGGATCGCTCGATGGCCAGCATATCGTAGGCGTGTGTGTTACCGAACCGCTCGCTCGTTGCATCGCCGTTCGTGGCGTGCCATGCTATGCCTGCGTGCGACGGATGCGGTGATTGCGCCAGGGTATCGAGCTGCGAGCGGACATCGGCCGGCAGGTGCGCTGCTGTGATCAGCTGCGTATCGCAAAGCAGGCACGCGTAGCGTAGTACGTTGCGCAGTTGCCGGACATTGCCCGGCCATGGGTGGCGCGCCAGCCGTGCAAGCAGCGTGCTGTCGAGCGTGAGCGCGCGGGGCACACGCCGCGCCTCGTCCTGGAATACAGCGACGATCACATCTTCGATATCGGCTCGATCGCGTAACGCCGGCATCGTCAGCACGACGCCGCTGAGCCGATAATACAAATCCTCGCGGAACCGCCCGGAGGCGACCATCGCGCTTAGGTCGCGGTGGGTTGCGCAAATCACGCTTAGATCGACCTGTACTGGCGTATCGGCACCCAACGGTAACACTTCGCCTTCAGCGAGCACGCGTAGCAGCCGCGTTTGCAGATCGATCGGCATGTCGCCGATTTCATCGAGGAACAGTGTGCCGCCGTCGGCTTGCGCGATGCGTCCGCGTGCGCCTTTTGAGCGTGCGCCGGTGAACGCGCCAGGCGCATAGCCGAACAACTCGCTCTCGATCAGCGATTCCGGAATGGCGCCGCAGTTTACGGCAATGAAGGGCTGTTTGCTTCGTTCGCCAGACGCATGGATGGCCTTAGCGAACATTTCCTTGCCGGCGCCTGTTTCGCCTAGGATCAGAATGGGCAGGTGTTCGCCCGACAGTCGCAACGCGATGCGTGCATTGCGCGCGATCACCGGGTCACGGCTGTCGAGAAATACGCGCATCGACGGCGGCGCTGCCCGCACCGGTGCATCGTCGGCTGTGCGAGGGAGTGCCGGAAAGCTGAGCGCCGACGGCTGCCACGGTGACATGCCTGCCTGCGGCGCGCGTATCCGCGCGTACAGCCTATCGCCCGTGGCACGCGAGCGCAGCGCGGTCATTCGCTGCAGACCGTCGATGGGAAGCAGGTCCGCGTCACGCACGTCGAACAACATCGACAGATGCGCGGGCGCACCCGACGCGAGCATCGGAAACCGCTGCTTGGCCTCACGGTTTGCCGCGACAATGGCGCCACTGTCATCGAACGCAATGAGCACTTCCGGATCCACCTCGACGAAGTGCGGGTTGTCGTGACCGAACAACAGCCAGTACTGCGCTGTCTGTTTCACGAAGTATCCATCCTCGATCAACTGCGCAGTATGCCGTACCAGTTGATGGACGATGCTCTGGCTGTCCGCGCCATCGGGCGACTGCAGCGCGGACGCATCCACGACGCCGATCAGCTTGCCGTCCGGTGCGAGAATAGGCGCGGCGGTGCACGTGAGGGTCGTGAACAGTGAACGGAAATGATCGACCTTATGCACGGTCATCGGCGCGCATTCGGCGAGCGCGCTGCCGATACCGCAGGTGCCTTGCTCGCGCTCGGACCAGCAGGACCCGATGTACAGCCCCACTTCCTTGTACTGACGGCGCAAATGCGAATCGACTCGGTAGTCGACCGTCACACCTTGCGCGTTGGCCAGCAGCACGCAGTAGCCTGCGCTGCGCAGCGTGTCATGCAGGCGCGACAGGTATTGACCGGAGGCGAGCAGGAAATCCTCTTCCTGTTGTTGGATCTGCTTAAGCTCGTACGCCGTCAGGATCCGCGGCGATGCCGGCGATGTCGGGTCGATGCCATACAGTTGTAGTGATCTGTGCCACGACGACAGCAGCCGCGGGTTGGTATCCGGAGAATCACTTGTGCCATTGCGGACTGCATCGATCACACGGTCCACGTGGGCGGTTTTCGGATCCCTTGCCATGAAGTCACCAGCCTTCAACCGTCATACGCCTGATTGTTCTGTCGTATCCCGCAGACATTCGAGGCCCGTATTCCCCCACCCATCTTCCATTTGCGAATGTATCAGTGTATCGATGCGTGAGACACTGTGTGCCGAGCCCATGAATCGCCTCGCCGGCCCCGTCAATCGCGGCCGGCGGCCCAATGTGCGTACATCCCGCACTCGGCCGGTGGTGCTGCATGAGTCAAAAGTGTCTCAAGCCATCATTTGTATGTGAGGATGCCGAAACTCGTAAACATTTGCAAGAGTTCGTTTTTTACGACAGCTCGACACCAATGGCATGGTCGTTGCTTTTAACAGTGTGAATCGGACGGCGATCGTTGCTCAGCCGTCAGGTAAATGAAATAAGTTGAAAGAATAATGAAATGTTAGCGTAAGTCGTTGCTCGCAGCAATGGGCGGATGTGGTTCAGTGCGACGCGGGCAGGCGCTACAACCTTATGGACTACTATGCTTTGTGCCAACGATCGAAATAGTAACCCGCTCCAGTTACCGCGTGCGGGACAACTGGACGCCCCGGCCAACGTCACGTGCCTGTTGGACGACGGCGCCGCGGGCTTGACCGTCGCAGTGCTGGCTCAGAACGTGGGGCTTCATGCGCGTGTCAGGACTGCGCTGCAGGAATACGGGATCGCCTGCCGCCCATTTGGCGACGACATCTCCCTGGTCCGGGCGGTATCCCGCCATGCATTCAGTGCGGTGCTGCTCGATGCGACGGCAGGCGTCGATCCGCTGCAGCCCATCCTGGCGCGTCGGCTGTGCTATCGCGCGCTGTTGATGCCGGTGATACTGGTTAGCGTGGCAGACGACGTGGCGAGCAGCAAGGCGGTACTCGAGTCGGGTGCCGACGACATCGTGTTGGCTCCAGTCAACGCGCGCGATTTGATGACCCGGCTGCAACTCGCGATACTACGTCATCGCCGCGACGTGCACGCGCGCGAAGGGCGGGAGCCTGTATTGCAGCGTGGCGAGTACCGGCTGGATCGGGGTGCGTGCACGGTATCGGTGCGGGACAGACAAGTGCGGCTGACGCCGCGCGAATTCGAGATCGCATGGATACTGTTCTCGAACGAAGGCGAATACGTCAGCCGTGAACATATCACGCGCACGATATGGCCTGGTTCCGACAAACGCGTTGATGGCGCCCTGGACCAACACATTTACAAGCTACGCAAGAAGCTCGCGCTCAACGGCGAGAGCGGATGGGCGATTCAGCCGCTATATGGGCACGGATACCGTGTCGTCGCACTGGATGCCACGGGGCCGCGACAGGCGGCGTAAGTGGCACCACGTCGGCTTGGCAACAGCGGATCAGTCTTCGATGCGCAGTCCGACTTTGAGGCTGACCTGCCAGTGAATGACCTTGCCACTCTCGATATGGCCGCGCGTGTCGGTGACCTCAAACCAATGCAGGTTGCGCAAGGTCCGTGACGCTTTCTCGATTGCGTTCTCGATAGCGTGCTGGATGGATTGCGTCGACGATCCAGTCAATTCGATCTGTTTATACACGTGGTCGCTCATGGTTTTCTCCCGGCAAAGTGGACGACGCTGGCGGCGCGTCGTCGCGTTCAGTCTTGCATGCTTGTAGCACGGCGTATGCCAGCCGCCGCACGCGCCATGCGTGTGGCATGATGGTGCGCTGACAAGGCACGACAGGGGCAGCGAAGCCAATCCGTGTAGCGCGCGAACAGCTTGACGTCGCCGCAGGGTGAGCGGCTAGTGTGGTGCCGACGTATCGACGGCGGGCGAGCCCATGGCCTGGAACAACGATGCGGTATCTGCTAGCCGCGCGACGCGCGCGCGTATCGCATTGATACGCACCGAGTGCGCCTGCTGTTCGCTGGCGCGGACCGCCGATATCGGTAATGCCCCCAGCTCATGGCGTTGTCTTGCCGCTTGCGCGGCTTGTTCGGCCGCCTGCTGTGCGGCAAGCGCGGCTGCCTGCGTGCGGGCATCGTGCTCCAGCGCGACAAGCGTATCAGCCACGTCGCGGAACGCGTCCAGCACAGTTTGCTGGTATTGGTCGAGCGCCGCATCATAGGCGTGGAGCGCAGCCCTGCGCTGCGCGCGCAGGGCGCCGCCATGGAACAGCGGCTGAGTCAGACTGGTGCCGATGTTCCACAGACGACCGGCGGCACGGGTCGCCAACGGCCAACTCAAGCCGCCCTGGCCCCACGACGCCGACAAGCTCAAGCTTGGAAACATCTGTGCGGTCGCGACGCCGACCTCGGCTGCCGCCGCCTGCACCGCTGCGTCGGCAGCGAGCACGTCCGGACGCTCGTGCAGCAGCTCCGACGGCAGTGATACGGGCACGGTGTCTGGCAATATGAGGCGGTCCAGCGCGAGGTCTTCGGGCGCTGCATCCGGCGTGCGGCCCATTAACACCGCCAGGGCATGCCGTGCCGCGAGCCATTGCGCGCGCAGTGGCGGCAATGCGGATGCGGCCGCCTGCGCGTTTTGACGCGCATTCAGGGCATCGACCCGGGAGGCGGCGCCCAGTGCGACGCGCTTGTTCGTGTCGTCGGCTTCGGCTGCTGCCAGTGCGGCGATGCGTTCTTGGGCATCCCATTGTTCGTGCAGTGACGCCGCGGCTAGCGCGGCGCTGACGATATTGGCCGCGAGCGCGCGGCGTGCGGCGTCGAACTGGTACGACTGGACATCGACCTGCCGGGACAACGCTTGGTTAGCCAGCCGTGCTGCACCGAACAGATCAATCATGTAGTTCGCACGAACTTGTCCGACAAAGGTGTTGTAGCGCAACGTCGGCGGCCCCTGAATGGGCATGCTCAGCGCCCGTTGGCGCTGCACCTGCGCTCCGGCGTCGATTGACGGCAGCATAGATTCTCCGATCTGCGCACGCAGTTGTTCACGTGCGGCGGCGAGGGTTTTTTCCGCTGCCGCCAGCGTGGCGTTATTACGCAGCCCTTCGTTGACCCACGCGTTGAGGGTGTCGGACTGATACAGCATCCACCAGCGCGGCACGGCACGCGCGCCGAGCGCGAAGCGCTGCGCTACGCCTCCCGCCGTTACGCTTTGCGCTGCACCGGGCTGCGCGGCATAGTGGAGCGGCGCAGGTGGCGTGGACCGCTCGCCCAGCGCGAATGCGCACCCGCCGAGCAGCGTGGCACACGCCGCGGCGACGCATGCTGTCGTTACGGCCGCCGCTCGCCTGTCGGCGGCGCGGCGCGGATGGATCCCGCAGGTGAGTGACGGGCGTAAGCTAGGCCTGCGCTTTGACATGAGGGACAAACTCAGCACGGACTCCGGCGTCGGCGAGGGTGATAACAGCGCGCTCGGCAAACGGCGCATCATCGTGCCTCCTGCGGTGGTTGGGTTTCGTCGTTGCGCACGCGGAACCACGTGGCGTACAGCGCGGGTAGGTAGAACAGCGTCAATACGGTGGCGCTGGTAATACCGCCCATCAGTGCAGTTGCCATCGGGCCGAAGAAATTGCTGCGCAGCAGCGGGATCAGCGCTAGCACCGCAGCGGCGGCAGTCAGTGTGATAGGCCTGAAACGGCGTACCGTCGCGCCGACGATGGCAGCAAGGCGGCCGTGTCCTGCCGCGATATCCTGCTCGATCTGGTCGACCAGGATCACGGAGTTACGCATGATGATGCCGAACATCGCGATTACGCCGAGCAGCGCGACGAAGCCGAACGGCTGGCCGAACGCGAGCAGCGCGGCGACCACGCCGATCAATCCGAGCGGTGCGGTTAACACCACCATCATGACGCGTGAGAAGCTCTGCAGCTGGATCATCAGCAAGGTCAGCACAGCGATGATCATTAGCGGCAGTTGCGCATTGATCGATGCTTGCGCCTTTGCGTTTTCCTCGACCGAGCCGCCGACTTCGATGCGGTAGCCTACCGGCAGCTTCGCACGCAGTCCCGCCAATGCCTTGTCGATCGATTCGGTGACGTCGATGCCCTGTGCGCCGCCGCGCACATCGGACTGCACCGTGATCGTCGGTTGCCGATCGCGCTCCCAGATCACCGCGTATTCGAGCCCGTACGACAGCCGCCCGAGCGTGCCGAGCGGCACCGGCCCGGACGGCGTGGGCATCGCTAGCGACGCGAGCGCCGACGGGTCGACACGCTCGTTGCGGGGCGCGCGCAAGTCCACCCCGATCAGCTTGTCGCGCTCGCGATATTGCGTGACAGTGTAGCCGGACAGCGACATCTGTAGGAAGCTAGCAATATCCTGCGACGATACGCCTAACTCGCGAGCCTTGGCCTGGTCAACCACAAAATGCACCGAGCGCTGCCCGGGCTCGTCCCAGTCGAATTGAACGTTGCGCGTGCGAGCGTCGTCCTGCATCACTGAGGCGACCTGTGTGGCGATGGCGCGTACCGTCGCGATGTCGTCGCCGCTGACGCGGAATTGCACCGGATAGCCGATCGGCGGGCCGTTTTCTAGTCGGGACAGCCGCGTGCGAACACCACTGAAGTCGGTCGCGAGCTTGTCGTCGAGGAAGCGCGCGAGCGCGTCACGATCTTGGATGGACTTTGCGGTGACGACGAATTGCGCGAAGTTGGGCAGTTGCAGTTGCTGGTCCAGCGGCAGGTAGAAGCGCGGCGCGCCGCTGCCCACGAAGCTGATCGCATGGTCAATCCCCGGCTGCTCTTTAAGTAGCGCCTCGATGCGCTGCGTTTCCCGCAACGTCGCGTCGAATGATGTGCTTTCGGCCAGCCGCACGTCGATCAACAACTCCGGCCGGTCCGAACTCGGGAAGAACTGCTGCGCGACCAGACCGAAGCCGCCGAGCGCGACCACGAAAAGGACGAGCGTCACGGCCAGCACGGCGAAGCGGCGCTTGACGCACCAGGTGATCCATACGCGCAGGCGGGCGTAAAAGCGCGTGTCGTAAATATCGTGCTCGTGTTCGTGCCCATTCTGTTGCTGGTGTCCGTGTACTTGCTCCTGCCCCTGTTCGTCTGCGTGCCCCCGCACTTGGGGAACAGTGGGTCGCTTGCGCTCGGGCAGCATGTGATAGCCGAGCAGCGGGATCACGATCACCGCGGCGAGCCACGATAACAGCAACGCAATGGCTGATACCTCAAAGATTGAGCGGGTGTATTCGCCGGTGGCGGACTTGGCCAACGCGATCGGCAGGAAACCGGACACGGTTACTAGCGTGCCGGTAAGCATTGGAAACGCGGTGCTGGTGTACGCGAATGCAGCGGCTTTCGCGCGGCTCCAGCCTTGTTCGAGCTTGACTGCCATCATCTCGACCGCAATGATTGCATCATCGACCAGCAGGCCGAGAGCAAGCACCAGCGTGCCAAGCGACACCTTATGTAGCCCGATATTGAACACGCCCATCACCAGCGCGGTCACGGCCAGCACGATCGGGATCGAGATGACCACGACCATACCGGTGCGCAGCCCGAGCGATACGAGGCTGACCACCAGCACGATGCCAACCGCTTCGGCGACGGCCCGCATAAAGTCGTCCACAGAATGCGACACGGCGTGCGGCATGCTGGAGACCTCGGTCAGTGCCACCCCGGCAGGCAATTGCGTGCGCAACTGCACGACGCGTGCGTTCAGCGCCTTGCCGAGCTTGATCACGTCGCCGTCTGGCTGCATCGTCACGCCGATGCCCAGCACCGGGCGGCCGTTGAAGCGCATCTGCGTGACCGGCGGATCATCGTAGTCGCGGCGGATCGTGGCGATGTCGCCCAGCCGGAACGAACGGTTGTTGATGCGCACCAGCGTATCGGCGAGCGCGTCAACATGATCGTATTGGCCGCTCGGCCGCACGAATAGGCGATCATCGGCAGTGGTCAGCACGCCGGCCGCCGCGACGGCGTTTTGCGTGTTGATCGCATCGGCGAGTTGTTGGGGGCTGATGCTGAGCCGGGACAACTGTGCGTTCGAAATCTCGATATAGATATGCTGGTTCGGATCGCCGAAGTAATCGACTTTGGCGACGCCCGGCACGCGCAGCAACTCGCTGCGCAGCTGGTCTGCATAGTCGTGCAGCTGTGCGGCAGAAAACCCGTCGCCCTCCAGCGCATAGATGTTCGTGTAGACGTCGCCGAACTCGTCGTTGAAAAACGGTCCCTGCACGCCGGGTGGCAAGGTATAGGCGATGTCGCCGATCTTCTTGCGGACCTGGTACCACGTGTCCGGCACGGTCGAGGCCGGGGCCGAATCCTTGATCGCGAAGAACAGCAGCGACTCACCAGGGCGCGAATAGCTGCGCAGGAAGTCAAGCTTTGGGGTTTCCTGCAGCTTGCGTGCGATCCGGTCGGTGATTTGCTGCTGGACCTGTTGGGCATCGGCGCCGGGCCACCTTGTCTGGATCACCATCACCTTGAAGGTGAACGGTGGATCTTCCGATTGCGACAGATTCCGGTACGACAGAATGCCGGCAAGTGTCACCAGCACCAGCACGAAGACTACCAATGCCTGGTGCCGCAGTGTCCAGGCGGACAGATTGAAGCGTCCTTCGTCGTACGAATGACCGGGTGGTTGGTATTGAGCGCCGGTCATAGCGAGAAATCCTCCGGATGCAGCGGCGCGACGGGCTTGACCTGCTCGCCCGCGCTGACCGTGTGCACGCCGCGTAGCACGACGCGCTCGCCGTCGGTCAGTCCGGCGCTGATCACCACGGTGCGCTCGGTGTAGTGCGACACTGTGACCGGCCGCAGTTCCAGCGTGCCCACGTCCTGTTTGCGCGCGTCGCGCGACTGGCCGGTGTCGCGCGACGCGGCATTGGCACGAATCACCCATACCGCGGGGCGTTCATTTTGATGGAACAGTGCGGTGGCGGGCAGGACGATGTCATGGTTGATCGCACGCGCAGCGTCCGGCTGGAAGGCCACGCGGGCGGTCATGCCCAGGCGCACCGTGTCGGCGCTGCCGCGGGGCAGCGCGAGCGTAAGCTTAGCGCGATAGGTCCGGCTGGCCGGATCGGCGGACGGCGCCAACTCGCGCAGCGTTGCGGTGAACGCCTGCTCAGGCAACGCAGTAAGCGTGACGCTGGCCTTCGCGCCGGGACCGATGAAAGCCAGTGTGCGCTCCGGCAGATCGCAGATCACGTCCAGCGCGTCGGACCACGCGAGCTGGTAGACCGCTTGTCCAGCCGACAGGTTCTGTCCAGTGTCGGCCAGTTCCTGTGTGATCACTCCCGCGTGGTCGGCGGCGAGCGTGGTGTAGCCGAGCTGATCCTTTGCCAGCGCGGCTTGCTGAGCGGCGGCGTCGCGCTGCGCGAGGGCCGCGGCATGATTGTCCTCGGTTTGCTCGAGTTGCAGCTTGCTGATCAAGTTTGACTGCGCCTGCGCGCGGTCGCGCTCGAGTTGTTGTCGGGCGAACAGCAGTCGGTGCTCGGCCGCGCTCAACTGTGCGGCGGCGCTCGCGGCCTTCTTGCGCGCATCGGCGGGATCGAGTTGCGCGATGATCTGACCGGCGCGCACGGCCTCGCCCAGATGGACCCGGCGCTCGATCAGTTTGCCGCTGACGCGAAACGACAGCGACGTCGAGAATCGCGCGGCCACTTCGCCGGGAACGGTTGTTACGGCAACGGCGCTAGCTGTGGCGCTGTGCACAGTGGCCGCCACCACCGGTCGAGCCGGCACGTCAGGGGCGACATGGTCGCGGCACGCGTTGAGCAGCACGAGCGCGGCCAGCGCGCTGGCGACGGCGGTATTGCACGGCGCCAGGCGCGCGCGACGACGCGGGGCGGAATGCAGCAAGACGAGAGCTTTCACGGCAACTCCGGCGAGAGGCGGCAGACGCAATGAGCCGATGCGTCGCCCGGACACGCCTCTGATGCACGTGGCACCGCACCCGCCCGCTGAATACTAGGTCACATTCTAATGCACGGTTGTATCTGAATGCAAAGACGTATTTACGTGGTCGATGGTGATACCATATGTCCATGTCGACGTCTCGTGCCCGCCACCGTACCCGGCTCACGCGAGAGCAAAGCCGGGAGCAGACGCGTCAGCGCCTGATGGACGCTGCGCAGACGCTTTTCGTGAAGAAAGGATTCGACGCGTCCAGCGTCGAGGATGTCGCTGCGGCAGCCGGCTATACGCGCGGGGCGTTTTATTCGAATTTCAAAGACAAGGCGGAGTTGCTGCTGGCGTTGCTTAAGCGCGATCACGGCAATATCCAGCAGGCGTTGCAGCGCATTTTTGATTTGCAAGGCAGCGTGCAGGACATCGAAGCGCAGATCCTGACGTACTACAGTACGCTGTACCGCGAGAACAAGTGTTTCCTGGTATGGATGCAGGCGCGGTTGCTGGCCGCGCGCGACGCGAAGTTTCGCGCGCGGTTCAATGCGCTGTCGCGGCAGACTCGCGCAGACATCGCGTATTTCATCGATGCGTTCTCCGCGCGCCTGGGCATCAGGCCGATCGTGCCGGCAGCGCAGCTCGCGCTTGGCCTGATGGCGCTGTGCGACGGCATCCAGTTCTTCTACGCGTCGGATCCGCACGTGACCGACGCAATGGCCGAGAACGTGCTGGCGGCGTTCTTTGGCGCGGCGGCGTTCGGCCATCGGGCGGCGGGGTCTCGCTGAGCGCGTCGTCGCGCGCACACGCTAGGCGGATAGGCCGGGACCTGCTGCACTGGCGAGCCAGCGCGCGACCGACTGCGGATCCGGGTAGTCACGCTCGGGCAGCGCCTGCAGCGCGAGCAGTACGTCGTTGCTGGCGCCCGCTGAGCAGGCGGCGGCCACCAGCGTGTCGCGCGTGGCGGGATAGCGCATGTCGCGCAGCGTCTGGCTGAGCTGCTGATCGATCGGGTCGGTGGCGCTCATGTTCGTATCTTGACATGCCGCGCGAGTCCTGCGGCAAGGTCGGGGCGGGGCGTCGGCAACTCAATGGTTTGCCAGTGTTCAACAGACACTGTACCGTCCTGCTGCGCTAGGCTGCGGACGGCGGTCGGCACCGTGCCAGCGTGTCGCGTGTGCGAAGCACGGGTCACGTCGGGTACCCCGCTGTCGCAGGGCACGATGGCGATGAGCGGCGTGCTGACGAGGGCTGTGGCCAGCGCTGCTAGCGGATGTGACATGAACGGATTCATGGTGTCGGTCTTCCACTGAAACGCGATGGCGATGTTCACGCAAACTGCGTGCCTGCGTTCCGCGAGGGGTGCGTCGCGCTGCGCGCCGGCATGCGGTCAACGGACTGCGTCAAACAGCGTCCACGGCTGGGACGCGCGATCGCGCATGTAACCGTTGAGCCAATTCCACTGCGGATGGCGACGCATAAACGCTTGTGCGTCGAACGGCCGGCCGCATGGGTGACCCCAGCGTGCCCACAATTCGAGTCGTACCGCCATGTCGCTGTCGACCACCTTGCCGTCGTTGGCGCCCCATGGATTGAATGGACCGTGATCAGCGTCGCCAAAGCGTGCGTCGTCCAGTTCCAAGTGGCCGCAAAGGGTGCGCGAACTCGGATGATCGTCGCGATCGAGGTACACATCGTAATGATCGGCGAGCATTTCCTTGGCCAGTTCAGCATCGATCCGGCCGCGGTGTTTTTCCATCAGTTGCATCCAGCGCAGCCGGCGCGCACCATTGCGCCGCACGTCGTTGTAGTCATCCCCCTGGCTAATGCATTCCTGGTTGCGGATCTTCAGGTCGTTGGCCGTGTTGAAGCCGCTGTAAAAGCCGTCTTTGGTGACCTCGAATCCGGAATAATGCAGCCCAAGCTCGTAGCGTGCGATTTCACCGGTTTTGGTATCGCCGAGCAGCCAGCTGTTCGCGTAGCCGCCGTTGTTGTCGGTCGCGAAGCGCTCGCACCATGAGCCAATGCTATCGGCATACTGCGTCGCCTTGCGCGAGCGGTAGAACTCCGGCGAGCCGGAGGTATTGTAGCCGACAAAATTGGAAATCGTCGTCTCGGTCACCATCAGGCCCGCTGACGTGATCCAAAAGTCCGTTAGGCTGGAGATGCAGCCCGGCAGTCCCTGCATTAGGATCCGGTTGCCCTCCTCGGGCACAATATCGAAGATCACGTTGAACGCATCGCCAGCCGCATAGCGGTCCCACGAGTTGTGCGCCATCACGATGCGGCCATCGCGCGTGGCACTGCCGGTTGCAATGAACGCACTGCAGTGATGGCCGAGGCGCCCGCGCCATGGCTTGCCGGCGAACTGCGGCCGTGTTTGGCTGACATGCGCGGGCCACCAGCTTTGCAGCAAATCCATGTAGCCGTTCCAGGCGAGCACCTGTTCGTAGGGCAACTGCGCGCCATCGGCAATGCCGCGCATCTCGGCGGTGAACTCGTCATCGACACGGTCGGTGAATTGGTCGATTGCGGCGTTCACGAAGGTGTCAAACTCCTCGCCGGTGTCCCACTTGGCTAGATATTGCGCGGCGCGGATCGCGCTGCTGATCTCGCGGGCAAGCAACTGGCCGTGCTGCAGGCCACGCTCGTATGGCGCACCCTCGATATGCACAAAGATCCAGCCGGCCTGGTCGCGCCGCAGTGCAGGAGTCGATTGTTCGGACATGTTGCACCCTCCGAATCCATTGTAGTGAATCCGTTGCTTTTTGCCGTCGCGACGACGCGTCGCATGCGGCGTGACTCAATCGCTAGCATTCATCCGGAAGTATGCCTGCAGCAGCGAGGTCTTGTAGACTACGCCTAGCAATTTAGGCGCCTGCTTCGATGCGACGACGGGCAGCCGCTCGCCTTGGAAGGCGAGAAAGTGCTGCAACGCGGCGGCAAGCGGCATGTCCGGCGTCAGCGCGGCGAAATCTCGGCGCAGGTAGTCACGCGCACGGTGCTCGCGCGGGCCGTGCTTGTCGAGCAGGTCGGAGGTGATGTCCTTTAACGCGACCACGCCCTGAAACCAGCCGGCAGCGTCGACGATATAGATGTACTTAACCGGATATTCGAGAAATACGCGCGTCATGTCCGCCACGCTCGCGTCTAGGCCAAGGACGGTGTCGGCCGGGCGCACCAGTTCACGCATCTGCGTGGCCTTCAGGCGCAGCCGTTCACGCCGCTCGCGGTTGCGCCGCAGTGTGACCTCGTACATTGAAGTCTCGGCCAGGGCCCGCGCGATGAAATAGGCGATCACGCTAGCCAGCATCAACGGCAGCACGACCTGATAGCTGAGCGTCATCTCAAAGATCATCAAGATCGCCATCAACGGCGCATGGGTCGCTGCCGCGAGGAAAGCCCCCATCCCGACGATGGCATACGTGAACGGCGCCGACGTGGCGAGCGGCAAGTGCGCATGGGCCGCGAGTCCGTAGATCGCGCCGAGCACCGCACCGACGAACAGCGTCGGCGTGAAAATACCACCGACCGCGCCTGAGCCGACCGTCGCGCAGGTCGCCGCTACCTTGAACGCTAACACTGCGACGAGCGCTTGCCAGGTCCAAGGCTGGTGCAGAATGGCGTTCACCACGCTATAGCCGTTGCCCCACACTTGCGGTGCCTGGATCGATAAGGCGCCCACCAGCGCGCCGCCCAGTGCGAGCCGCCAGGGCAGGGGCGCCACCCATCGGCCGAACAGCCGGCGCGAGGCACCCAGCAGGAGGAGGAACGCCGGCGCGAGCATCCCGCACAGGATGCCGAGCCCGACGAACCACAGTACTTCGAGGCCGGAGATGGTCGGAAAGGGCGGCATCTCGTAGGGCGCCTGGTAGCCGGACAATGCGCGCATCGTGACATTGGCGACCACAGATGACACGATGATTGGCCCGAAGCTCTCCATCGCGATCGAGCCCAGCACGATTTCAGTGACGAACAGCGCGCCGGCGATCGGGGCGCTGTACGCGGCCGTGATGCCGGCCGCGGCGCCGCACGCCACCAGCAAGCGCAGACGTTCTGGGTCGACATGCACGAGGCGGCCGAGCAGTGATGCGCTGAGCGCGGCAAGCTGCACCATCGAGCCCTCGCGGCCGATTGAGCCACCCGAGGCAATCGTGACCAGCGACGAGCCGCTGCGCCATAGGCTTTGCCGCACGGGCACCACCCCTTCGCCGATAGTAATCGCTTCCATATAGTCAGCATGGCTCTTGCCGTCGTCGTCACGCCGGGCTGCCAGCAGGAGCATGCTGGCCACGGCGCCGCCGACGATGGGCAGCGCGAGCCGTGCGTACCACGGTAGGTCGCGCGCGACCTCCACCAGTCCGCTCGCGTTAGGATCGACGAGCGATTCCAGCCAGTCGACGCCGAGGCGGAACACGATGGTCGCGGCCGCGCCGACCAAGCCGGCGAGGGTGGCCCACAGCAGCATCGTATGCTCGTCGGACAGCCTGAGCAGGCGTTGCGCGCGGGTGCGCAGCTTGAGCAAAAAGGCCAGCACGGCGCGATGGCGATGAGTCAACTGGCGTCCAATTCCGCGTAGTGCCGGAATATGCACGACTCGTTGTGCGGGATGCGGCGAGGCGACGCCAGGTACGCGGCGATACGCGGCCGCGTGCGCACCGCTTCATGCAGCGCTGTGAGCTTCGGATACTGTGTCGCGAAGCAAGCGGTGGCACGTGGAAACGCGTAGCGCAGTCCATCAATGAGTTGGAACATCGACAGGTCTGCGTAGCTCAATGCCGCGCCGACCAGGTGCGCGCATCCCGCGGGGTTCTGCTCGAGCACCCGCTCGAAATAGCGCATGAACTTCGGTATCCGGTTGGCGATGAAATCGGCGGCGCGCTGCCGGGCGGCGTCGCGTTGCTGCTCGAAATACAGTGCGTTGGCAATCGGGTGGTGCGTGTCGTGTGCCTCGCTCACCATGTCGGCAATCGTCAGCTGCAGTCCGTGGACCCAGTGGCGCAGTGTTTCATCGGCGGGCACCAGGCCGAGCCGGGGTCCCAGGTACAGCAGAATGTTAGCGGTCTGCGCAATGAGTGTTGTGCCGTCGCGCAGGAAGGGGGGAGCGAACGGGATGCAGGGCTCGGTTTGGCTTTGCAGAATCGACATCATCGTGCCGATGCCGTGCTCTGTGCCTTGCGGATTTGCGTCTTCGCGGCGACCGGACGGCGGTAAGCGCGCGACGTCAAGATAATCTGCCCCTGCCTCTTCGAGCGCTAAGCGGACGAATTCACCGCGGCCCTGTAGGCCCGGCCAGTAGTACAGTTCGTAGCTCATCATCACAGTCCTGGGATAGCGTAGCGACGGACAGCCGCCGCTGGCAGCCAGTGTTTCGGCGTCCGACGGCCGCTGCGCCCGCGCGGCACCGCAAGCCGGGCCGCGCCTGCCATCACGATACCATTGACTGCTGTACCACTGGGCTAGAGCGTGTTATGCACTTTGCAAGTACTTTCAGATCTGGCCTGCATGATGTAGTCGCACGCTCCCCTCCCAATGATAGACTTCGCGTGCCAGCTCGGCAGAGATATAGCCATTTCGGATGTCGTCGCGAACCGCATCGGGATCGCGCATCGACGGATCACCGTATCCGCCACCTGAGCCCGTACGCACGCGGACCACATCGCCGCGATCGAGCTTGACGCCGCTGGCCATGGCGTAGCGCTCGCTGCGGCCGTCGGCGCGCACGACCTCGACGTAATTGAGTGAGCCGTCACGCCCGTTCGCCTGGCCCCACGGTGGCACTTTGGCGCGCGTATATCCGCAGGTCAGGAAGCTGCCGTCGGAGCGGATCCGATAATCGAGCCGGATGCCGCGGCCGCCGCGATATTGCCCGTATCCCCCTGGCTCGTCGTTCAGTTCCATGCGCTCGACATAGACGCCATAGCGCGCCTCGCAGATCTCGGCCGGGCAGTTGTATGTCTCGCCATGCATTGCGGAGAACATCGCACTGTTGCCGTCGCGATCCCGCTTTGCTCCCCAACCGCCGATCTCAGGCTCGATCAGCGTGAAAATGCGCGCGGTTTCCGGATGGGGGCCGCCAATCACGGTGGCGCATATCGACGAGAAACTGCCGGCGGGGATGCGGTCGGGCAGATGCGGCGCAAGACAGCGTAAGATCAGGTCGTGCACCCGGATCAGGTTTTCAAAGTAAAACCCTTCTGCCGCAGGGCTACACGCATCAAACAGCGAACCAGGCCGTGTCACAACCTTCAGCGGCCGGAAGGTGCCGCCGTTGGCGCTGCCGTTCGGCTCGGTGATCGACTTAAATGCCATCTGGGCAGCCACTACCGTGCCGTCGCGGCTGAGATTGCCCGGTCCATGGACCTGGTCCGGGTTGTCGCGCAAGTCGACGATCATTCCGTTGTCGCCGATTTCAACGACTACTTTGTATACCTTGTCGTCGTCCTGAGGTTCGGCCAGTTCGAAGCGCCCTTTCGGCGTGTGACGCAGTGCTTTCAGCGAGACCTTTTCACCGTAGTCCATGAAGTCTTGCATTGCCTGCAGGAACATTGCTTTACCGTACTTCTGGGTCAGTTCAATCAAGCGTGTCGCGCCGCTGCGCGCGGCAGCGATGCCTGCCCAAAGATCACCTTCCATGAAGTCGGGCATGCGCGTGTTATAGCGCAGAATCTGCATCACGGGACGCACTGGCTTGCCGCGTGAAATCAGTTTTACCGCGGCCAGGCGCAGCCCTTCCTGGAAGATCTCGGTTGCATCGGTAGAGAACGATCCCGGAACCATGCCGCCAACATCGTTCCAATGAGCAATATTGGCCGTCCACGCGACGATGTCGTCGCCAACGAAAACCGGCATCGACAGTACCACGTCGTTCAGATGCGTCACGCCGCCTGAGTACGGGTCGTTGGTGATGAAGATGTCGCCCGGCTCGATGTCACCTGGTTGGTCGTGCTCGACCAAAATGCGGCGCACCGCCTTGTCCAGCACGCCAACAAAGGCAGGGATACCGGCGCCGGAGCTGGCGATATTGCCTTGTGCATCGGTGATGCCAGTCCCCATGTCGAGCACCTCGTAGATGATCGGGCTCATCGCGGTCTTGCGTATCGCGGTGAACATCTCGTCGGCGATGGCTTGCAGTGCATTCTGAATGATATCGAGCGTGAAGATATCGATCTTATCGCTGTGGCTCATGATGATGGCTCACACGGAAAGAGTGATGTGAAAGTTGCCGAGGCGGTCGACGCTCACGGCGTTGTTCGGGTGGACCACGATGGTCGTGCCGGGGTCTTCGATAATCGCCGGACCGGCGAAGTGCATGCCAGGCTCGATGCGTTTTGCGTCGTAGACGATCGCTTCATGCCTCCCTTCGAGCGCATAATCGACGGTGCGACGGCCTTTTGCCGCAACCTGAATAGTGGCGCCGGTGACTGGCAGGTCGGCCAGGTTGAGCTTGCCGATTTCTGCCACGGCGACGATATGAAAGCCGACGATCTCCAGCGGGGCGTTCAGCCGATAGGTGTACTGCTGCTCGTAGCTGGCGTGAAAGCGGGCAACGATATCGGCCCAATGCGTGGCGACGCGTTCATCTTGCCGCAGCGGCACCTCGACCGCATGCTCCTGGTTCTGGTATCGGATCTTGCAGTACGGGGCCAATTCGATAGCGTCGGCGCCGATGCCCTCGGTCGCGTACTGTGCCGTTGCATCATGCGACAGCTGTTCAAGCAGCGCTTGCGCACCGAGCGCCGCATCCGGACGATCCATCTCAAAGAGGCGGTTGACGAAGCAGTCGCGACGCAGGTCGGACATCGTCATGCCCCACGCGGAAAAGACAGACGCGCCACGCGGAATCACCACCTTTTTCACGCCAAGCTCCTGCGCGAGCGCAACGGCGTGCATCGCGCCGCCGCCACCAAAGGCGAGCAGCGTGAAGTCGCGCGGATCATGGCCCCGGCTGAGCGACACCAACTTCAGCGCATTCACCATGTTGTCGTTGGCGATCCGAATAATGCCGCGCGCGATTTCCTGCGGCGACAGCCGTAGCCGCTCGGTCAGCGGTGCCATGGCCCGGGCCACGGCGTCCATGTCGGCAATGAACGTACCGCCGCAAAAATAATCCTTATTAATGCGGTCCAGAATCAGGTTTGCATCGGTGGTGGTCACATGGGTGCCGCCGCGACCGTAGGCTGCGGGACCAGGCGACGCCCCAGCCGATTGCGGGCCGACATGCAACTTGTCGAATTCGTCGATCCACGCGATCGAGCCGCCACCATTGCCGATCTCGACCAAATCGACCACAGGTACCATGATCGGATAGCCGGCATGCGTCCGGTCGCGCTCGATCCAGTAGTCCGTTTTGATGGAGATCTGCCCGTCCTTGATCAGTGTGCATTTGGCTGTGGTGCCGCCGATATCGAGCGCGAGCACATTGGGCTCACCGATCAGACAGCCTAGTTCGGCCGCTCCCCAGAAGCCGCTGGCCGGCCCCGACTCCACCATCGTAATCGGGATTTCTCGGGCGTGAGCCACGGTGTCGACACCGCAGTTCGACTGCATCACATAGAGCGGCGCCCGATAGCCGTTCGATCGCAATCCGTCTTCAAGCCGCTGCAGGTAGCGTGCGGCGATTGGCTGCACATAGGCGGACAGTACCGCGGTACTGGAGCGCTCGTATTCCCGCCACTCGCGCGTGATTTGGTGCGATGCCACCGCCGATGCCTGTGGCCAGAGCCGACGCACACCGGCCAGCACCGCTTGTTCGTGCACCGGATTGGTATAGGCGTGCAGCAGGCAGATCGCGACGGCTTCCACCCCTTCGGCGCGGAATGTGTCGACGATGGCGGGCAGGCCGGATAGGTCCAGCGGCTCGCGCTCGCTGCCGTCTACATGCAGGCGCCCCGGTATTTCACGACGCAGGTAGCGTGGCACAAATGGCGCGGGCTTGACCCAGCTCAAATTGAAAAAGTCAGGCCGGTTGGCACGCGCAATTTCTAGCGTATCGCCAAAGCCTTGCGTCGTGATCAGTCCCGTCTTAACGCCACGGCGTTCGGTCAGCGCATTGATCACTACGGTGGTGCCGTGCGCGAGGAAGGTAACAGCGCTCAAATCCACATCGGCCTTTTTTAGTACGTTGAGGATGCCCTGCTCGTAGTCAGGCGGCGTCGTATCCGACTTGGCAGTCCGTACCGATTGCCGGCCTGTGCGCGGATCGACTTCGAAGTACACCAGGTCGGTAAAAGTGCCACCGACGTCAGTAGCCACGCGAATCGTCTTGTTTAGTTTGCTCATCGCGTGTCTCCTTGCCACTGAAGGCCGTCGCCCTGTCCTTTGATGTGACGCGCGCCGGCTTTTTGCTGTCGTATATGTTTAGCGCACCGATCCAGATCACTTCCGCATCTAGATCGGCCCGGCCAGGCGGTCAATGTTTTGCCCGGTGCCAAATGCTGCCGCTACAGCGTATTCTCGGTCATGTCAAATGCGGTTGCCTCGACCACCGCCGCGACACGGCAGGCGGCCTCACCGTGATCGCGCATTTTGCGATGCGTGACCCAACCGCCGCATTCAATTGCTACATGCCCCACTGTCGAACTGGCATCGACCGGATAGCATTGCAATACAGCGACTCGCCATTGAGACGGACCTGCGTCATGTGGCGCCGGAACGGGTCCAGGTGACCCGGCGTCCCCTGGGGGCACGCGGCTGGGCCGCCTGCTCATAAGCATAGGATGCGTGCCACAGTTGTGGGGGTATACAGGCGGATAGGGTTAAAAAGCGGCCGCTCAATTATATGGATCGGTGCCGTCCGATGGCCGCTACGCTTTATGGACTAGCTCGTATTGGGGGGAACTGTTTACCAGTATGCCAGTCAACTCGCGCGCCGAGGCACTCAAAAAATTAAACTGGTATGCCATGCGCTGGAAGATCGAGGCACTCCATAAGAACGTGAATCGGGGTGCAGGGCAGAATGAGGCTGACTCAAAAATCCGGCCATTCAAAAGTAGAAAAATCCGGCACGATGTGTGAATCCTGAAGCTACCCCTTCATACACTTATCGAATATGCCCGTTGCGGTGACGCGGCATGGCCAGACGGTAGGGTACTTCATTCCGGCACATGGTCAAGCCGAAGCGCATCTTGCCGCTATGAAAAAGGCGAGTGAAATCTTGGATGATCTGCTGACTGGCCGTGGCGTGGATGTCGAAGGGGTAGTGTCCGAGTTTAAGGCAGTTCGACTGGCAAGGGCAAGACCGGTGCCAAATCCGCATGAGCAATAAGGCAATCGTACCCGATGCGAACATCTTGATCCGGGCAGTTCTTGGCACGCGCGTGCGCGAGTTGGTCATGGTGCATGCTCACGCAGTTCAGTGTTTCGCTCCCGACGTGGCGTACACGGACGCTAAAAAGTACCTGCCAGCATTACTGGAGAAGAGAGGCGTTGCGCCGGAGTCAGCGATAGCCGTGCTGGATAGCTTGGTTCCCTTGATCCCAATTGTTGACGCTGAAATCTATGGAGATACGCAGGCCGCTGCGCTCCAGCGCATCGGGGCAAGGGATGCCGACGATTGGTCCTGTCCTGGCATGTGCTATGGCAATCGGATGCCTGATTTGGACGGAGGATGCGGATTTCTTCGGGACGGGGGTGGCGACTTGGACGACAGATCGAATCCAATTCTATTTGAATTAGGTCCTACGTAGTGTGAGAACAGCCAAAGGGAGGTGCGCTCGACTTATGATATCGGATCACCAGCCGCTCAATCTGAAGCGCACTTAGCACCAGCCGTTCGGTGAACCCCAACCCCGTTCGCATTTTTGCTTTCCTAGTCGTTAGGCGAGCCCGCCGGCGCGTTGACCGTCAAGATGTAGGTAAACTTATTTCCCGAATGGGTTGAACACCGGTACGTCAAAGCGTTCAAAGTCGCGAACGTTTCTTGTGGCGACGATAAGCTTGTGCGTCAGCGCGCTGGCCGCGATCATGGCGTTTTCATAGACTGTGTTCGACTGACGATGCATCAGCTTCGCCCAGAGCCGGAAGGTCGCAGCGTCCATGGGCAAGACATTGTAGGTCGCGCTGACTTGATCGGCCCACGCTTCTATCGCCGATGCCTTGTCGGCGTCTTGCTCGCGCGTGATTTCGATGCCTGCTTGAATTCCACCGAGTGTCACGGCGGACAGATAAAGCTCGTGATCGGCAACGCTTTCGAGCCATGACACGACTGCCCCATGCGGGCGCAGCTTGCGAAGTTCAGAAACAATATTCGTATCCAGAAGGAACACGGTGGTTTTATAGAGCAAGCGTTGTGCGACGCTGCGCCCGTCCACGTTGTGGCAAGTCAAGGTCACCACGACTGAAATCGGACAACAGCAAGGCTTTCAGCGAAGGGCGTGCGGCGGCGTTGAGCCGTTTCCACTCAGTGATAGGTACCAGCACAGCTGTTTCTGCGCCGCGACGGGTCACCAGCTGTGGCCCCTCACTGACACAGGCGTCAAGTAGCTCGCTGAAACGGGCTTTCGCGTCTTGTACAGGCCAAGCATGCATGGCGGATCCATAATGACTAGACATATAACTAGTTTATACGTGACATCACCGCAATACAAGGGTTCATTAATTGGCGCTGATTCACAACCGCATGTCTGGCGACAATTACTGGCTCTTCCCCACTTTGTGTGAAGGTTCACGTCACAAGTCAGCACCGATTCAACACGCGAGTACGAAGCAGTTGGAAGCCGGCGCGGCCATACATTGGGCGCTTGAGAAACTTGAGCCGATTGGCATGGCCTTCGACGATGCCGTTACTGTAGGGTGTGAGCTGTGCAGCGTGTATGGCATCGTAGTCGTGACCAATGCTTGGCTGCAAACCGCTGCATTTCTGGTACACTGCTGGTCTGCGCTTGACGCAGCCAGCTTGCCAACGCTTGATGTGTGCGGTGCTTGGCCATGTCAGTAAACTCGAGCGGCAGTTGTCGGATTGTTGTTATCTGGGAATTCTGCTCGGCGAGTCGTTGAACCAAGCGCTGGACGTGCCGCTTATCGCCGCTGGTGAGCGCGGTCGTACCCCGATCCATTCACCAGTAGCTTCGATGTTGTTGCCACGCCGGGCGCATTCGATTCGATCGCTGGCAATGCGGCAGAAGCGTCCTCGTGATTGAGCGAGCGTGCAACTCGCGGATAGGCAGCTGGCAGCGGCTCAGCGCGCGCTCAATGGCATCACCAAGGCTCTTCAACAGATACCATCGGTCGGCCACTTGTATGGCTTGCGGCGCGCCACGGGTGCAGTAGCAAACTAAGCTTGAAACAATCTGACCATGCGCCGGACCTCACTGGTCGAACTTGGCTTGACAGAGCAATTCAGTTCCGATATGGCGCGTGTTGTCGCGTTCAATAAGTTCTTTGTTGGTTCTTGGCATAGACCGTAAATAACCAAATTTAACCATTCTGCAGTAAATGACGCGGGCACCGCCGCTTTCCCGCTGCCCTGGTAGTTCCAACGTGTTTTTTTGCATCTGTAAGCTCAGCGCCCTGCGGAGGTGATGATTCGCGGCCTGTCGAGATCGGCTATAGGCTGAACTATGCTTGCTAAATGGCCTGCGGCCACATGAGCCTTTGTATAAAAAGCGAATGTCGGTGACCGCGTCACGGAGTCTTTTCGAGCGCACGCGTGAGCGGGCGTTGCCGCCTAATCGGACCGGTGGTGCGGCCCGATGCGGACTGGGTGGGTGTGCGCTGCCGCACACGCCGCGTTTTTCAGCGTCGGCATTCACACGCTGCAGCGCGGCCAAGCTGCCTTCCAGCATGCCAATTTGCTGACGTGCGTCCCCCAGTTGCGCCTGCAGCGCTTGCTGCTCAGCGCGGCGCTGCGCGTCCCTCTCGTCGTCACGTCGCACCGCCGCATCCCGTTCCTTGATTAGGCGCGCGCTGGTGTGGCGCTCATGCTCGGTCTCCAAAAGAGCGCGTTTTTCCGCCGCTTGCAGCCGCGCTTCGGCGCGAGCAGTGTCGGCCCGCAGCTTATCGAGTTCGCGGGCAAAATCGGCACCCGCCTGGGCGAGCGCCTGTGCGTCGCGTTGCAGGCGCTCGACTTCAGTGTGCAGCGTCTGGCGCGCCGCCTCGGCCACCGCGAGCGCGGGCTCCAGTTCCTGCAAGCGCGTGCGTTCGGCGTGCGCCGCAGCCTCGCGGGCGGCGGCCACCTCGGCGGTGGCCGCGGCTCGTTCCCACAGGCGTCTTGCGATCGAGCGATTCGTCCGCCGACGTCTTTAAATTCAGCCCTCAGGTTACGTAATCGGCAAAAATCACTCCACAGTTTCCTACAAAAAGCCTTAAAGTTGAGGCATTGGCCGGTTGATACGCCTTTTTGTCAGCACGCTTGCGTCGCCCCGTGCGATGTCGCGCAGTCTGTCCACCGGCCGGCTTATGCTACTCGCCAAAAATCTCACACTTACGACGTATCGCTGCACGTCTTCTCCTACTTTTCGTTAGCCTGCTGCACAGCTTCGCTACGCGTGGTGTCTTTTTACTGATTACTGAGCTTGCTAATGGACTTTGACTTGAATGTCGCTTTAAACCCTCACTCTAGCTACGTGTGCGCAGGGCAGGCGGGCCAACAGCCTGCCGCGTCAGCGCCGCCACGACCGTCTTCCAACGACGCGTTGACTCGCCCTTTGCCCACCCGACCGACGACGTATGATGACCTGTCGTCCGAACTGATTGCCCGGATCGGTGACTATGTACCCATTCAAGACGTGATGCCGTTCGCCATGGTCAATCGCCGCACGTATCATACGATGCAGACCCGGCGCCTCGTCCACCGCTATTGGCAGCGGGCAAACCAAGCCGTCAGCTTGGCGTCAGTCAACCAGCTGCTGGACGAAATAGGCGGTGCGTTGAGCAATCCAGCGCAGTATGTCGAACCCATTGATGCGCTAAGTCAGCGTCTGCGAGCGTTGCCAAAAGCCGAGCGAGTCGAGGCATTCAAGCGCGTGTTTGCGGCTGCGGAACGTATCCCGCGGGACGGCGTGCGAATACAAAGAGCGCTATTACGCGCTTTTTTTATTTTTCCTCCGAGCCGGCGTGATGAGCTATTCGACTTCGCTTATGCGATGGCGGAACGACGCGCGCCCGGGCAAGACAATATCTGGGCGGAGCTGGCTGATAGTTTGCGGTTTTTTTCGTTCCATTCGCCTTTTATCGAGCAGCGTTATCAGGCGCTTTTAGATCGGCTTGCGTCGTTAAGGGTATCCGAACAAGCGAAGCTCATCCCGGTATTATCCAATTTGCTCCTTTACTTTAATAAAACAGACCCACGCGTCCCTGAACGCTATGCGCTCTTACGCGGACACGCGTTACAACTGCCGCCCTCTCATCAAGGCGCATCGGTCGGCATATTAGCGAGTTGCGTACGGATTTTGCCAAAAGCAGAGCAATTTGCCCAATACACGCAGATGCGTGATTGGGCGCTGTCGCTGCCTGACGAGCAGTGGGGGATTGCTTTGCAATATTTGCCTGAAGGGCTTGAAGAGCTGTCGGATGAACAACGTGCGCAGGAGCTGACGTTACTTGAGGATCATTTAGCGCGCGTGCCTATGTCACAGCGTGTTTCGGCAGCGTTTGGACTACTCAAATGCCAATTGTTTTTAGACGATGTACAAATGAAGCGGGCCTGGCGGCAAGGTTTGAACCTACTGAATGGTGCGGGCGAAGCCGCTTTATGGGATTTGCTTCGCCAACTTCGGGCCGCTTGGGTGTTATCTGAGTCCAGCAATTTCAGATGGGAAATGGCAGTGGAGGAGATTACGCGCTTTATGGAGGCCAGCCAGTTCTCCGAGCCGGCGCGGGCGCGATTCCGGACCAACGTAGATTGGCTCAGAAGTGAACCACTAATATTTAGTGAGACTGAATCCAGTATGCTTCGTTGATCCAACGCCGGAACAGATACTGTTGTGCCATCGGCACGCTGGCAAGGGTTCGTCGTTGTTGTCATGCAACCTGAGATCGCCGCGAGATGCTCACCTGCAAGATCCAACAAGGTCTGACGTCTGGCAGACGAACCCACTGGCAAGTGAGCCGGGCATCCTTAACTGTGCGATCTCTCGGCCCATCATTTTATTTTAGTTGAAACGATGTCCGTGAATCGCACAAATCAAGGACATGGCAGCAGTTGTCGAAGGCGTTACTCGTCAGCTTGCATTTCGTCGTCTTCGCCATGCTCATGCTCGTTCATGCCGTACCTATCTTGCAAAGTGCATAACACGCTCTAGCCGAGCCAGCGCTCGACACCGAGCGTTAGCGCGTAACCTCCAGCAATCAGCCAGAGCTGTAGCAGCGCGCCGGCGATCAGCGCACGTGGCCCAGCCTCGCGAATCTGCGCGACCCGAGTTTCGATCCCGAGCGCGGTCATCGCCATCGTCAGTGCGAAGGTGTCCAGGCTATTGAGGACGTGTGACACGTGCGACGGGATCACGTGCAGCGAGTTCACCAGCACCAGCATGAGGAAGCCGAGCGCGAACCACGGCACGGGCAACTTGCCGCGCCGCGTGCTACTGCCGGCCGGCTGTGCATCGCGCGCGGCACGGGCGATAAAGCCGGCGACCACAAAAATCGCCGGCACTAGCAGCATCACACGGGTCATCTTGACGATCGTCGCCACGTGTACCGTTTGCGCGTTGATCGCGCTGGCGGCGCCGACCACTTGCGCCACCTCGTGAATGGTGCCGCCAAAGTATAGGCCGAGCCCGGTCGCGTCCAGGTGAAGCCATCCGGCATTGGCCATCAGCGGATAGACAAACATCGACAGCGTGCCGAACAGCACCACCGTGCCGACCGCCATCGCGCTCTTGTGCGGCTTGGATTGCAACGTGGATTCGAACGCGACGACTGCCGCCGCGCCGCAGATCGCGCTGCCCGCGGCTGTGAGCAGTGCGGTATCCCGGTCCAGCTTCAGCCATCGGGTTCCAACCCACCAGCCGATAGCCAGTGTCGCAGCGACGACCACGACGGACATCGCCAGCCCGGCCAACCCGACTTGCGCGATTTCCTGCAAACTGACACGTAGCCCAAAGAAGGCGACCGCGATGCGCAGCAGCTTGCGCGCGGAGAAGTTCACACCGGCAGCCCAACTGTCTGGCATGGCGATGCGCAATGCGTTGCCGTACACCGCGCCGCACGCGATGCCCACGATCAGCGGGCTCATGCCGAGCCCGGCGATGGGCGGCCACGCGGCCAATTGGGTGACCGCGAAGGCGAACAGCGCAACGAATAGCACGCCGTTGAGCAGCCCGCGACGTGACGCTGCGACAGCGCCCGCTGGCGTGCCCCGCGACGGCGAGGAGGACTCGGAAATTAAGAGGGACATGGCATTCACCTGAGAGATGACCTCGACAGCCTCATCGTAAAATGGATATAACGATATGAAAAATCGTCATTTGGGATGTAAACTATCGGCTAATCTGATAGATTAAGCGCATGACCCCCGATCAACTTTTGACTTTTGCAGCCGTCGCAGAACATCAGAACATCAGCCGGGCGGCCGAAGCGGTACACTTATCGCAACCAGCGGTGTCTGGACAGCTGCGGTTGCTGCAAGAGGAATTCGGTGAGCCGTTGTACGTGCGTGACGGCCGCGGCGTGCGGCTCACGGACGCTGGCCGGCAACTGGCTGTCCATGCCGCGCGGTTGCGCGACACATGGCGGCAGGCGCATGCGCTGCGCGACGCGTTGCGGGGTCTGGAGTATGGCACATTGCGCATCGGTGCCAGCACGACGCCAGCCAGCTATCTGCTGCCCTATCTGGTCGCGGACTTTCACCGCGCCCATCCCAATATCGAAATCCGCACCACCTATGGCAATACGAGCGATGTCTGCCATGTGCTGCAGGGGTTGGACATCGCGCTGATTGAAGGCGGTGTGCCCGCCGAGCTGCCGGCTGACACGCGCGTGCATCCATGGCACGACGACGAGATTGTCGCGATCGTGCCAGCCGGTCATCCGTTGGCCACCGATAGAGCCGTACCGTTGTCGTGGATCAGCCAGTTTCCGCTGATCTGGCGTGAGTCCGGCTCTGGCGTGCGGCACGAGGTCGAGCGCGCGTTTGCGCGGGCCGGCGCGCGCGCGCGGGTCGCGTTGGAGCTGGCCGGCGTCGAGGGCGTGAAGGAGGCGGTGCGCGCCGGCATGGGCGTGGGCTTTGTGTCGGCGATGGCGATGCGGCATGAGGATGCGCGCCTGACCAGCGTGTCGCTGGCGCCGCAACCGCTGACGCGGCGTTTCTCGATCCTGGTCATGCACGGTTCGGCGGCGTCGCGCGCGGCGCTCAAGTTCCTGGCCATTTGCGGCATCGATTAGGGTTAGTCTGCGTGGCACGATGTGCAAACCCGTACGGATCATTCCAGCATCCATCAGGCGCGGACCTCATGCCTTTTCGATGAAAAATCGGAACCGGTATATAAAATCGGAACCCATTCCAGAATTGGCTTTAAAAATGGACTCCATTGCCTCTTACTGCGCGAGATGTCGGCATGTCTGTGCCACGCGGGGCGCCGACGGTGAGCTGAGGGTGCGCGCGTCAACACAGCGGCGCTGACGGCCGTACTACGCGACCGCCCAGCCGCGCCGAATCAGCGCCGCGCACAGGAACCGATAGGGCGGCTCACCGCAGCGCAACAGTGGCGGCACGACCCATGGCGCGAGACGGTAAGCGAGCACGGCGCACGTCATGCCGAGCAGCATGCCGCAGCCGACATCCAGCGGGAAGTGGATGCCGGCATAGATGCGAGCCCAGCCGACCATCAGCCCGGCCAACGCCAGGGCCACTCCGGTCACCCGGGTGCCGGCGTGCAGCAGTAAGCTGCAGGCGACTGAGAAAGCGAGCGTGGTATGGTCGCTGGGCAGCGATGCGTCGTCGGCGTGGGCAATCCATGCGTGTCCCAAACCGATCGCGAACGGCCGTGGGTGGGGCCACATTGCACCGATGATTTGGGCGATCCCCAGGCCGAGCATGGCGGCCAATGCGGCTTCGACGAAATGGCCACGGCATGCTTGCGGGCGGGCGGCCGCACCGGTGAAGGCCACCGCATGCGTCGGGCGCGCGCGGCTCGGCACGCGTAACCAGCCGGCGATGAGCGTCGCCGGCATGGCCCAGATCAGCGCATTCGCGCAAAATGACATTAATGCGTGCAGCGTCGGCGACGGCGCACTCGCGTTGAGCAACAGGAACAGCGTTTGATTTAAGGATTCCATCGATTGGTGCAGCACGATTTTAGAAATGATGAGCGCCTGAGGATATCGCAACCACCTTAAAGTGTGCTAGGGTTGCGGCCACGGCACGCTTGGCGCGGCGGCGGGCTTCACAGGGCTGAAGCCATCCCGACTGGCATGCGCGGCTGACTGTGATAGCCTCGGCACTCTTTCCGAGCCCTACATCCATGCCCCGTCCGCCTTTTCTCTTTAACGATCCGCTGCGCGAGCACCTTGCCCGTGTCATCAGCGACCTGTTGCCGGAAACCGCCCACTTTACCGATACGCAGACCGAGGCCGGCCATCCGGCGCTGCGCATCGACTGGACAGTCTCGCCCTTTTCGCGGCGGCACTCGAAGGTCACGCTTGATGTGGTGTTCGTCGATTCGAGCCTGGCGCGCTATGCGGTCGCGCCGCCCAACGAGCGCGCGCGGGCCGAAGCCGTGCTGCGCGCCTACTTAGAGGCGGTGATCGGTTCGATGGAAGAGCAGTATGCGCTGGGCAAGGAGATCGAGCCGGTGTCCGAGGTCGAACTCGGGCGCGAGTTCGCATGACGTGTGCGTTGCGGCCAGGCGCACGCCACGCCGGATCGGCGCGATCGAATTGACGAGCGCCGGTGCGCTCGTGGATTTGTTTCGTGAAAGCAGGTTGCCGCAAAGCAACTTTATTCGGGAAGCAGGCCGCGCTTGATGCCTTTCTGGACAATCGCTTTGGCCGCTATCTATGAGACAGCCGGAGCGGAAACTCATTCGGGCGTGAACGGCGGCCTGCCGGCAGCGAGGGGGAAGGGCTCAGCGGAATGCGCTGGCGCGAGGAGCCGATCCTGCAGCGCGCGTCGGTTCGCGTCACATGGCGCATCGTTGTCGAAAATCAGCAGTTGGGGGTAGTCGGCCGGATCGGGTTCGAAACGTCGCTGGCGATAGGTTTCCCAATGTGCGAGCTTGTATGCGTCATTGGCGTTCGCCCGCCGCACGATGCGCTCGCGCGCGATATGTTCCGACACGCTAACCCAGACCCAACGCACGTCGACGTGCGCCGGCACGCGTAGCCAATCGCGATCGAAGATTCGCCGGTCGCGTACCTCCCGCGACAAGGGGCCGACGACAACCGCACTGATGCCCAGCGATACGTTTTCGCGCGCAGTGTCGAGCAGCCCCTGGTATTCGGGGTCACGCAATGTCTGTAGATAGACCGGGCTGTCGCGGTCGTTCGGGTCGTGCGTGAGCGCTTGCATCGCGACTGCGCTGTAGCGGCCGTACAGCGTGTCTTTGTCGAGCAGGCACAGCGGCTCGCGCGTGGCGTCGAGCAACGCCGGGACCAGTTGCTTAGCCAGCGTGGTCTTGCCCGCGCCGGCGTGCCCGCAAAAGAAAAGCAATCGAGTCATCGTAGCGGCCGCCCGCAGCCCGCCTGGTGCAGCGTAACCGAGGCATGCGTGGGGCGGCTCATGCGGATCAGTCGTGCCAACGACAGGCACGACCGTCCCGCGAGTCGGACCGCATCCGCGCCAGGTTCCTTTCGTTTTCCAGCCACATCGCGTTGATCACACCGAAGCCCAGCGCCACGCCGATACCCAGTATCCAGCAGAAGTACCACATTGCAGTTTTCTCCATTGGGTTGGATGCTGCCGCGCCGGCCGGCCGCAGCGGGACATAACCATGCCCGATGGAGTAATGATGACCGCGCACGCGTGCGCACGCAAGCATCACGATGCACGATGCGTGGGACAGTAGGCGGCGTTAACCGTTCGCGGTGGTCGACGGCGCCGCTTGCGGCACGTGGCTTGCCGACGGAATCAGCAACACCGGTAGCTGCGCGAGCCGCAGCGTTTGTTCCGCCACGCTGCCCAGCACCAATCGGCGCACGCCGCGCCGTCCATGGGTACCGAGCACGAGCAGGTCCGCGTTGAACGCCTGTGCCGCCTGCACGATACACTCGGCAATCCCTTCGAGGGACGATGTCGTCAATATCTGCGGCGTGCCGGCGATGCCTCGAGTACGCATCGCGTCAGCCGCCTCGTCGATCACGCGTTGGCCTTCCTCTGTCTGCGCGCGCATGACGATTGACGGATCGTAGCCGGGCACCGAATAGTAGAGTGGGACGTCGTCGACGACGAAGATTGGCTGGAGCTGCGCGCTCTCGGACGCCGCAAGATCGAGCGCGGCGTTGAATGCATGACGCGAGGTGCGGCTGCCGTCGACGGCCACGAGGATGCGATGGTACATGCTGGCGTTCTCCTAGTGTGATGGACCCTTCGTGCGCCCGAGCGTGCGCACGCACCTATGCATTATCGCCGCAAAGGAGAGCGCGCAGCGTTTGCCGCTCCCGTCCACGAGCCTGCCCGCCTCGTCGTGCGCTGCCTGTTGTTGCAGTGCGCGGCATGGGTGGCGCGTCACCCGAACAGTAGCGCGGTACCCACCGGCAGGTCGTCGACCATCAATGGCGTGCGATTGCGGGACGCAGGGGGAGGCTGTCTGCATTGGAATCTGCGCTCCTTGAAGCGTCGGATACGGGCGGCGTGATGCGCAAGTACGCTCCTCAACCGTCGCACGAAGACACACCGCGTCGTATCGATGTTTTATCAGACATCGTTAATAGAATCTTTGATTCGCTTTGTCCCTTGTTTTGACCTGCAACACCCTATAGTCTCGCCGGTGGCGTGGGCCGACTCGTGTTCGAACAAGGAGCGAACGATGTTCAAAAAGCTGATTGGCGGTACCGTACTGGCGGCTGGTCTGGCGTGCGCCGGCCTCGGCAGTGGTCATGCGGAACAAGCGGCAGACGTGGTGCAGGCGGAGCCGGCGCTGCATTCGGATTGGGCCGGCGGGTCCGGCCGCGCCGTCAAGGTGATGATCGTTTCGATGTTCGGGCCGGAGGGCCAGGTATGGCTGGATCAGCTAGGGCCATGGCAGGCGATCCGTGTTCCGAGCTTGTCGTCCGACTATCCGTCTGTGCACTGCAATCGCAGTGACGTTTGTGTGCTGACGACCGGCATGGGCCATGCAAACGCGGCGGCATCGACGATGGCGCTGGTCCTGTCCCGGCAGTTCGACCTGCGACGGACCTATTTCATCGTCGCCGGGATCGCGGGCATCGATCCGGCGCAGGGCACGATCGGCTCTGCTGCTTGGGCGCATTACCTCGTCGATTTCGGTCTGCAGTGGGAACTAGATGCGCGTGAGATCCCCGCCGGGTGGCAGTCCGGTTACCTCGGCGTCAACACGAAGAGTCCGGTCGAGAAGCCGCCGCTGGATTATCGCACTGAGGTATTCGAGCTAAACGACGCGCTGGTGCAGCGCGCGTTCGCATTGTCGCGCGGCGTGCAATTATCGGATAGCGCGCCAGCGCAGGTGGCCCGCGCGCGGTTCGGCTACGCGCCGGCCAACCTGCCGCCGTCTGTGATCCAGTGCGATACGCTGGCGAGCGACACGTGGTGGTCCGGCACGCAGCTTGGTCAACGTGCGCGTGACTGGACGAAGCTGGTGACGCACGACAAGGGTGTCTATTGCACCACGCAGCAGGAGGACAACGCGACGTACGAGGCGCTCAAGCGGGGGGCCGCGGCGCACCGGGTGGACCTGTCGCGCGTGGCGGTGCTGCGCACCGGCTCGGATTTCGATCGACCGGCTGCGGGCCAGAGCAGCGCGGATAACCTGTTCAATTATGCGGCGCAAGGAGGCTTTCAGGTTGCGCTGCAGAACCTGTACCTGGCCGGCAACCCATTGGTGCAGGAGATCGTGACGCACTGGAAGGCTTGGCGCGATGGCGTGCCGAAGCACTGAGCTTCTCGCGCACTCGTGTCGCTCGATGAAACGCGTGTGCCAAGCGGCAATCCCCGCCGCATTACTTAGTATCTCACCCAATGCGGCGCATCGATCTCCATGCGCTCGTACGGACCCCGCCAGCGTTCGAGTCCGATCGATAGCGACGGATGGACGTAGCGGTCGCGCATCGGCACCAGGTATTGCACCGGAGCATGGGCGCGCCGCTTATGCGGCATACGCAGCCGTGGGACGATATTGGCCGCGACGCGGTAGACTTGCATCCCCGAAGCCCCTATGGCAGTGCGAATGATCGAGGTTACGATGCAGCAACAACATTTTGACGAGGCCAGCGAATGCGCGGCGCACATTGCTAGCGCGACGCTGCCGACCCGCTATGGGACTTTTGCGTCCCACGTGTTTCGCGTCAGGGGCGACGGCACGGAGCACCTGGCACTGGTCATGGGGGAGGTGCGCGCGCGCGAGGCGGTGCTCACACGGCTGCATTCGGAGTGCCTGACCGGCGACGTGCTCGGCTCGTTCCGCTGCGATTGCGGCGAGCAGTTGGACGCGGCGCTGCGCCACATCGCGGCCGAGGCGGCAGGTGTGCTGCTGTATCTGCGCGGGCAAGAAGGACGCGGCATCGGATTGTCGAACAAGATTCTCGCGTATGCATTGCAGGAGCAGGGCCGCGACACGGTCGATGCAAACCGAGACCTCGGGCTACCCGACGATGCGCGCGAATACGATTCAGCTGCCAGCATCCTGCGCTGGCTCGGGGTGTCGTCGGTACGATTGATGAGCAACAATCCGGATAAGTTTGACACGCTACGGCGCCATGGCATTCCCGTGCATGACCGCGTCGACCTCGCCATCCCGATGCGCGAGGAAAACGAACGCTATATCTGGGCTAAGCGTAAGCGCTTTGGCCACTATTTCAGCGAAAACGAATAGGATACGTGCCGGATCTGCGAGCACCTATCTGTCAACGTTGGCCGGCACCTCGGACGAAGTTCTTGCCGGCGTTGGAAACCGCAGGCCGAGCGCGTGATTTGTTTGGAGGCGACGCTGGAGCTGTTGTTGCGCGCAGGCGCAGATAACAAGAAGCTGCCGCGCTCGTAAGCAAGGAAACAAAGTAGGAGGATCGTTGTCTGGACCGGCACGCCATGACTATGCTTGATGAGGTTTGCGTACTGTCGAATCCCGGCTCACTGCTGTCGCCGCACGCCCACGTGGCAGCCTCATATGACCTGAAGGTGACCGGCAAGCCGGCACATGGCTACCAGCCGTTGTCGGTGGTGAGCTGGATCCGCAATGCGAATGCGGTGCCCTTCACGATCGACTATCGCCAGCAAACGCATTTGCATGTGGTTAACGGCATGGGTGTCACACTCGGTGACTCGATTATTGGATTGAGCGCGCTTGACGCAATCCGACGCCTGCATCCGTCGTTGTCGGTGACGATTTATCGGCCCGCCCATGCGCCAGATTACGTGAAGCAACTGTATGCATTGGCAGCACCCCGCTTCGGCAACGTGATCGACTTGCCGGTGCCGCTCGACTCGATTCCAGCAACCGAACTTGCCATCGACGTTGGTAACCATCTTTTCTGGCCCGGCTTTGCGACCCTGCCGATGATTGATTTTTTCCTGTTCGCGCTCGGCATGGCGCCCCACACCGTGCCCGCGCGGTACAAGGCGAACGATTGGCTCACCACGCTGACATTACCGGCTCCCGGCAGGGGGTGGTGTGCACGTGGCTATACGTTGCTTTGTCCGGAGGCGAGCACGCCGGTGCGCAGTATCCCGGCCGCTGTGCGCGTGTCGATCGTCGATGAGATGTGGCGCACCTTCGGCTTGCCAGTGCTGGGCTTCGGTGCGCTGGAGCACGATCACTATACGGATATTGCCGCACTGTCGCCCGATACGGCGAGCTTTCTGAGCTGGGTTGCTCATGCCCGCCACGTGGTGACCTCCGACACGGCCGCGGTACACGTGGCGGCAGGCTTTAGCGTGCCAAGTACCGCGTATTTCACGACGATCGCACCGGCGCTGCGCGTGCGCGACTATCTACACTGCAAGGCGCTCGCGTTGGACGTGCCGGAATTGGATGGAATGCAAGTGAGCGAGCGGGCCGCCGACTTGCGTCGGGTCGAGCGCGCGTACCACGAATGGTATGCGGCCCGCGGCAACTGGTTAGCAACCTGTGATCGCGCGCCGGGGCAGCTGCTGTTGAGTCAACCGGAGCAGGGCCAACTGGAATCGGGCCAATCGGAACTGGCCCTGCCGGAATTGACGCCAATCGGGCTGGGCTAACCGGTGCTGAGTCCGCCTACGCTGAGCGTAACCTGCGCCGGTTCGCTCAGCCGACCCGTCGCGATCGTGCAATAGCGCCTCAGAAGCGCATTCCGACGCCGATGCCCACCACTAGCGGGTCGATTTTCAACGAGCCAAGCTGTGTGTCACCGATCGATGCGCTGGTGCGCATCCAGATCTTCTTGATGTCGGCGTTGACGAAAATGCTCTGGGTCACTTGCACGTCCACACCAGCCTGCAGCGCCGGACCGAAACTGGAGTGCTTGATTGACACCGGCGTGCCGCCCGCATGCAGCCCATCGTTATAGAAATAAGTGTAGTTCAACCCGGCGCCCACATACGGGCGGATCTTGCCGGCCGGATTGAAGTGATATTGCAACAACAACGTGGGCGGCAGCACGTTGACACCACCCAATGCGCCGATGTTGGACGTAATCTGGTGCCGCGATGTCCCAAGGATCAACTCGATGCCGATGTTGCGTGTCGCCATGTACGTGAAATCGAGTTCCGGAACGATCGCATTGTTGACCCCGGTGCCGAGTTGGCCGAGCGTGCCGCCGGCCGACACGTCGGGCTGAATGCTAATCGCGCGCAAGCGGGCCAGGATATCACCTTGCTCAGCCTGGACGGGCGCCGCAAACACGACGGGCGCTGCAAGCAGCATGCCGGCTGCGATACGGAAAAGTGCGTTCATGGTGTCGTCTTCTTGTGCAATGTTGTGGGTGGGTCATGTATATTGTCGAACGGACGTTCACGCTCTGTATTGACGTGAGTCAATACCCATGCTCGCGCCGGGTAAGAGTCGAGCGACGCGCTCGTCGTACAATTGCATGCCACGCCCACGCCCACGCCCACGCCCACGCCTACGCCTACGCCTACGCCTACGCCGGCGCGATGACCGTGCTCAGTTTTTTTCTGTGATTGCCGCCACGAATGTTTGGACGAGTGCGGATGCATTGCTCCGATACAGCATCGCAATGGCAGTGGTATTGCCGGCGCCGGCCAGCCGAATGAAGCGCACGCCTGCTGGCGCGATTAAGCGCATGCTTTCTGCGACCAGTGATACGCCGAAACCTGCTTCGATCAGGCTCAGTTGCGTTGTCTTGCGTGATGTCACGCGAGCCGAACGCGGAAAGTAGCCGTTTTTCATGCACAATTCCGCGACACGAAAACTCAACCCTCCTCGTTCGTGATGCGGCAGTGACACGAACGGCTCCTCGCGTAGCTCGGCAATCGAAACTGCTTCGCGTACCGCAAGCGGATGCGTGGCGCTAACGGCCAGCATCAGTGGCTCCGAATAAAGCTCGTCAGCACGCACACCGGGAAATTCCAGGTGAACAGGCAGTCGTACAAAGCCGACATCGTTCACGCCTTGCTCGATACTCGCCATCTGTTCTTCTGACGGCATTTGGGACACCTGCGCTGAAACGTGCTCGTTGACGTCAAGATAGCGTCGAACGCGTTCCAGCAAGGGTCCAGCGAATGGCACCGAGCTTGAATGGACCAGGCGGATGATGCCTTGCTCGCCGCGATTCGCATGACGTGTCTGTACAAGCGTTTCATTGAGGTTGAACAGTAGACGCTTTGCGCCATCATACAGCGCCTTTCCAGCTCGGGTTAGTTCGATCCGGCGCGCACCGCGCACGAGTAGCTGCACTTGTGCCGTTGCCTCTAGTTCCTTGATCTGCCTGCTCAAGGCGGATTGCGCGATGAAAAGCCGCTCGGCGGCAAGACTGTAGCTGCCCGCCTCGACGATTTCCACAAAGTAACGCAGTTGCCGTAGCGACATCATCTCCATGCCTTATTGAGATAGCACTTTGCCAAAATGATATTGGTTGGCCAAAAATTAGCGCGATATATTGCCTGCGGATTTGGCGGTTAGGTTAAATAATTGGGCTGATAAATAAGGGTCATAACGTATTCTGTCATTGTTTTCCTATTCCGAGTGATCGATGTAGAACACCGAAATAGCAATAAATCAAGGACCGCAATTGATCTTCGATCTGACTGTAACGCATTTGTTCATCGTATGGTTAGGGATCGCATTAGCGTATGTCGTGTTCGGCATGACTGGGTTTGGCACTGCACTGGTGGCTAGTCCACTGTTGGCCCAGTTCATACCGGTATCGCACATTGTCCCGCTGCTCGCATTGCTGGATTTTTGTGCGGCCACCACGAATGTGGTGCGAGACGGCAGAAAAGCCGAGCGCGGCGAATTGAAGCGACTGGTTCCTTTGATGGTGGCCGGCAGCGGAATCGGTGCGGTGATCTTGTTGGTGACGAAACCGGATCTGTTGCTGCTGCTGCTTGGGATTTTTGTGATTGGTTACGCAGCATACTCGTTAAGTGGCTATCGGCCAATGACACAATTAAGTTCATGGTCGTCGGTGCCTTTCGGACTCGTTGGTGGCATCTTCAGCGCGTTATTTGGCAGTGGCGGTTTTATTTATGCGATTTATCTGCAGGGACGGCTTGAAAACAAGGAGCATATCCGCATCACGCAAACCACGCTGATTGGATTGTCGACGCTTACCAGGCTGGTGATGTTCTTGGCGGCCGGCGTCTACGCCAACTGCAGTCTGCTGCTGCTCGCGGTGCTGCTCGCGCCAGGCATGCTGGCCGGCGTGTGGATAGGACGCCGCATTACGCTGAGGCTCTCGCGTGAGCAATTCGTCAAGCTGGTGAATAGCGTCATCCTCGTATCCGGTGTGTTTTTGTTGGTGCGGTATTTTTCGTCAATTTCATAGGTTATACCCGGTAGGACCGGGCGGTTCCATGGCGCTGTAGGCAGTCGCGGTTAGATTTAACGTTACCAGGAGTATCCATGATTCAAAGCACATCCGCGGCATTGAAGCTGGAAGCCGCTGAGAAGGACGAAATGTTGACGGCTGACGAGTATCTCGCCAGTCTCGACGACGGCCGTGAAGTGTTCATCTATGGTGAAAAAATTCGATCTGTCACGCAGCACGTGGCATTTCGCAACAGTGCGAGATCCATCGCTCGGTTGTACGATGCGCTGCATGCACCGGCGTCCCGAGACACGATGACGACACTGGATCCGTCCGGTTATCGCACGCATTGCTATTTCACCCCAGCGCGTTCGGCCGACGACTTGCTGCGGGCCCGCGCCGCAATCGCACACTGGTCGCGGCTGTCGTACGGCTTCATGGGGCGTACGCCCGACTACAAGGCGGGTTTTACCGCAACGTTGCTGTCCGATCCTGACTTCTATGATCCGTTCCGCGACAATGCGATCCGCTGGTACCACGAGACGGCACGCAAAGTGCTGTTCATGAATCATGTTCTGGTGAATCCACCAGTGGGCCGGGCCAAGTCGATTGACAGCATGCGTGACGTCTATCTGCATGTGGAGAAAGAGCGTGACGACGGTATCGTCGTGCGTGGCGCTAAGATGGTGGCGACCAGCGCGGCGATATCGAATGCCACGTTCGTGGCACAAAACAGTGCAACGCAGTACCAGCAGGGTCGGGAAGAGGATTTTGCACTGTGCTTCATCTTGCCGATGAGTACGCCAAACTTAAAAATTGTTTGTCGGCGCTCATACGAAGCGTCGTCGTTGAGTCCGTTTGACAATCCATTGTCCAGCCGTTTTGACGAGAATGATTCGGTGCTGATTTTCGATGGCGTGTTTGTGCCATGGGAAAACGTGTTGATTTACCGGGATATACCGAAGGCGCGCAGTTTCTATTCGGCCTCGGGATTCCTGAATCGTTATCCGTTGCAATCCGGCACGCGGCTCGCAGTCAAATTGGATTTCCTCTGTGGCGCGTTGATTAAGCTGCTCGAATCAAACGGCAGCTACGAATTCAGAGGCGTGCGCACGAAGGTGGCCGATGTAGTCGGCTGGCGCAACGCGATGTGGGCGATGACTGAAGCGATGTGCATTGCGCCGCAAAAGCGCAGCGACGGCTCTGTCGTACCGCGGCTCGAAGTGGCGGCGACAGTGCGGCACTTCGGCGCACAGGTGATGACCCACATCAAGCCGATTTTCGACACGATCCTCGGTGGTTCGCTGATCATGCAGGTGGCCAGTTTCGCGGACATGCACAATCCAGAACTGCGTGGGCTCATCGATACGTACTACCAAGGCACTGATTCGAGCGCACAGGAGCGGCTCAAGCTTGTGAAATTGCTGTGGGACGCGATCGGCAGCGAGTTTGGCGGCCGGCACGAGCTGTACGAGTACAACTATGCGGGTAACCATGAGCAGGTACGGTTGGACATGCTGAACCATTCCACCGCATGTGGTGCGATCGACCAATGCAGGTCGCTCGTCGAGCAGTGTCTTGCCGATTACGACGTTGATGGCTGGCGCAACCCGTCATGGCAGTTTGACGGCCAGCGTGAAGCCTACCCGTTTGCGTGATGAGGTGAACAATGATCTATTCTGGAAAGTGGGACCGGGATGCGCTCGACTACCGGGCGCTGCGCGATCAGTGGCATGTGGTCGCCCGCTCGGACGATGTGGCACGCGATATGCCGCTTGCCGTGCGCTTGCTGGGCGAGGACTTGGTGCTGTGGCGGAACCATGCCGGCATCAACGCGTGGCTCGATTATTGCGGTCATCGTGGCGCGCGGCTTTCGCTGGGCTGTGTGCGCGACGGGGAAATTGAGTGCCCTTATCATGGATGGCGTTATGCGTCGTCGGGACAATGCACGAAAGTGCCTGCGCATCCGGACCAAACGCCGCCCGCGCAGCGGCTTGTTCGCGTGTACCGTGTAACCGAACGCTACGGGTTAGTTTGGGTCTGTGTCGGACAACCGGCAGCTGACGTGCCGCCGTTCCCCGAATGGGATGACGCGAGCTTCCGCAAGGTGTATGCGGGACCTTACCGCTATCGGGCAAACGCATTGCGCTCAGTGGAGAATTTCCTCGATGCTTCGCATTTTCCATTCGTGCACGCAAATCTAAACGGCGATCCAAGTTGTCCCGATAAAATTGAGGATTACGAAGTAAAAATGACGGAAAACGGTCTCAAAACTTCGGAAATCGAGGTATTTCAGCCGTATGGCGATCATCGTGGGATCCCGGTTACCGCTCGCTATACCTATCACGCTTTTCGGCCTACGACCGCCTACTTCTCGAAGAAGACCGGCGTTATCGAACGCTTTTGCACGTTTCTGAACGCGACGCCTGTTGACGAGGACGAGTGCGTGATACAGCTCATTGTGGCGATCAACTTCGGTGAAGACTTGAGCGACGCACAAATCCTCCAGCGCCAGGACCGGGTGTTTGAGCAGGATCGCCACATCGTCGAATCGCAGCGTCCCTATCGGCTGCCACTGGACTTGCGCGAAGAGATGCATGTGCGCAGCGACCGCCTCGCGGTGGAGTATCGACGCTGGTTGCGTGTGCTGGGTGAGGCTGCAACAGCGGGCTGCAGCGCCCACCAAACCGCTGGCGTGCAACAGCATGCTCGCAGTGAGCATTCAAAGGAGTCGTATCATGCATAAGCAAACGCTGGATGCATTGTCCATGCTCGAGCATCGTGAGTCCAATGCTCGTACGTATGCACGCTCGATCACTCGCGTCCTCACGCGGGCAGAGCTTGCGACCGTCTACGATAGTGAAGGCCGTCAATATTTGGACTGCCTCGCGTGCGCTGGCGCGCTGCCGTTGGGACACAATCATCCGTACGTCATGGAGCGGGTCAGCCAGTTTCTCGCATCGGGCCACATTCTGCAGGCACTGGACATTGCGACGCCGGCGAAGATCGAATTTGTCGAAGCGTTATATCGCGTATTGCCGCCGCAGTTTGCCAACGATGCCAAGCTTCAGTTTTGTGGGCCGACCGGCTCCGATGCGGTCGAGGCGGCGATCAAGCTATTCAAGACAGTCACGGGCCGGCGGTCGGTACTGGCATTTCACGGCGCGTATCACGGCATGACGATGGGCGCGTTGAGTCTGATGGGCAACCGGGGACCGAAGGAAAGCGTGGCCGGGGCGATGGCAGAAGTGCATTTTTTGCCTTATCCGAATGCCTATCGATGCCCGTTCGGTGTTGGCGGTGCACAAAGCGATACGTTGTCGTTGGCGTATATCCGCCATCTTCTTGAGGATCCGGAGAGCGGCATCACGAAGCCCGCGCTGATTCTGCTGGAAGCGGTGCAGGGCGAGGGCGGCTGCATTCCGGCCAGTGCCGATTGGTTGACCGGATTGTCCGAGCTGGCGCTGCGTCATCAGATTCCGCTTGTTATCGATGAGGTGCAGACCGGCTTCGGTCGTACTGGCACGATGTTCGCGCATGAGGTGGCTGGCATCATACCCGACGCGGTCATCCTGTCTAAGGCAGTGGGCGGCGGTTTTCCACTATCCGTGCTCGCCTATCGGCGCTGCTACGACGGTTGGCGACCCGGTGCCCATGCGGGGACGTTTCGAGGCAACCAGATCGCATTGGTGGCGGGTGCCGCTACGCTTGAATTTCTACGCTCGCACGGTATTGCGCAGCAGGCAGCTGAGCGCGGCGCCAGGCTGCGCGCCGGTCTTGAATCGTTGCAACGGCGCTACGCGTGTATCGGCGACGTGCGTGGTCGTGGCCTGATGCTCGGCGTCGAGATCGTTGATCCACACGGTCCGCTGGATGCGCGCGGATTGCCGCCAGCGGAGGGCGAACTAGCGCGGCGCATCAAGCATGCTTGCCTGGACGAAGGTTTGATCATTGAGACGGGAGGACGTCACGGTGCGGTGTTGCGGCTGCTGCCGCCGCTGATCATTACAGAGGCTGAAACGGACGAAATCCTAGCTCGTCTCGAACGAGCGTTATCGACGGTGACCAGCGCGGTGGATGCGCCCTTGCTTACCCCTGACGGTATCGGCCGCAACGCTCACATTTCTGTATCGGAGACCTTATGAAAGCAGGACACGACGCCGCCACGGCGCTTGAACCTTGCGTTTACGATGTGATTGGAATCGGCTTTGGTCCCGCCAACATTGCGCTTGCCGTAGCGCTTGAGGAGCTGACCGACGGCCTCGACGTTTTGTTTCTCGAAAAGCGCGATGCGGCGTGCTGGCAGCAGGGCATGCTGCTGGAGGAGTCGGACATCCAGAACCATCCACTGCGCGATCTGGTCACGCCACGCAATCCACGCAGTCGCTATTCATTTACCAATTTCCTGTTCGAGAACGGGCGATTATTCGAGCATTTGAACCTCGGGCTATCGTTTCCATTGCGGATCGAGTATGCGCAGTACGTGCAGTGGGTGGCCGGCTTCTTCGCGCATCAAGTCAATTATGGCGTGGACGTGACGAGCATTGAGCCGGTCATCGACGCGCGTTCTGGACTGTTGGATGGCTATGTGGTGAGCGATTGCACTGGTCGCACATGGCGGGCCCGCTCGGTCGTTGTCGCGCCGGGGCGTACGCCGAACGTGCCGATGCAGTTCGCCGGCTTTGACGATCCGCGCATTGTCCACTTAAACGACTATCTCTTCGCGCTGCGACGGGCGTGTGACGGCGGCCGCAAGCCGCGCATCGCGGTCATTGGTGGTAGCCAGAGCGCAGTCGAGATTTTGCTGCACGCGTATGGTACCGGCTCGTGCGCGTCGGTTGTCGGCATCACGCGTAACTTTGCGTTCCGGCAGAAGGACACGAGCCCGTTTTCCGACGAGGTTTATTTTCCTGAATTTATTCAAACATTCTTTTTTGCGGACCAGGCAACGCGCAATCGGTTGCGCGCGGAACTGATGCCGACCAATTATGCTTCGGCGGACAAGGACGTACTGGAGGCGCTGTACGTCAAGCGCTACGTGAACCGAATATTGGGACGTGATGGTCTGGCGATACGGACCAATACGTACGTCGATGCTGTGACGGTCACAGAAGAGGGGATTCGCCTGGCGCTCGTCAACTCGGTGAGCGGTGAGCATGTGCTCGACTGCTTCGACCTGGTTGTCCTGGCAACGGGCTTTCTTGATATTGGCGACGGTCCGAGGTACGAGCCCTATCCACCGCTGCTGCGGCAGCTGGCGCCGCTGCTCGACTTGAGCCGCGGGCACCTGGATGTGTCGTTCGACTACCGCGTGCATTTCTCGTGTGCAGTGGCGCCGGACGCACCGCTGTATTTAAACGGGTTATGCGAGTCATCCCACGGCATGGGGGACTCCGGCTCGTTCAGTCTGCTGGCGTTGCGCTCCGAGGCCATTGCTCGGTCGCTCTACGCGCAGCTGTCGCGCCCCGCGGCACGCGCCAGTTCGAATGCAGTCGTGCCTTCTGCCACGGCCACTGCGGCCATCCATGATACGGACAAAAATGGAACCTCTAGCGAACCAACCCGTTTCGTTTCATTATGATGCGTTCCGCTTTACTGATCCGGAGCGGATCGACGCGATCATCGACAGCTTTCCGCTCGCGTTGATCGTCAGCACGGACGCGGGGCTATCTCATGCGAGCCATATCCCGCTTTTTCGCGAACGCCAGTCGCGCAGTCTATTCGGTCATGTCGATGCGGCAAACCCTCAGTTCTGTGATGTTAAAACGGTGCGTGCGCGTATTGTGTTCACTGGACCCGACAGCTATATTCCGCCCGAAGCGTACGTGACGCGACAACTTCCGACGTGGAACTACGTGGCCGTCCATCTGGTGGGCTCTGTGCATGTCGTGACCGACCTGGCGCAGAAGATCGACGTGCTGCGCGAGACAGCGGCCCGCTTGCAGCCCGACGATGCACGATGGCAGTTCGACGCGAATGATGAACGGGTGGCACGGTTCGCGCCGGGCGTGCTCGCGTTGCGCGTACACGTCGAGCATGAGGAGGCGCGCATCAAGCTTTCGCAGGATAAGGGCTTAGAGGACCAGTATGCGGCGCTCGACTGCCTGTTGTCCACGCGCGCGCGTAGTCTGCGGCCGCTGCTGGAGACATTCCTGCCGCCACGGGAGGGGGCCGCGCATGCTCGATGACGCGCAAGTCGTAGCCTCGCTTCGCAGCAGCGGAATCGAGCCGGACGAAAGCCAGCGCCGGGCAATCGCAGCGTTATGTATGCTGCTCATGGCACCGGGTCGGCGCTGGCTGGGCGCGCTGCACCGGTTGCATGGCGTGTATTGCCATGGTCTACCCGGACGAGGCAAGAGCATGGTCGTCGATGCGTTTTTTCAGCTCGCGCCAGGATCGAAGCGGCGGATTCATTTTCATGAGTTTCTGCGGGATATCAATTGCAGGCTTGTGAAGGCACCGCGCAGTAGCGATCGGCTCGCGGACGTCGCGAAGACTTGGCTGCACGGCGTCAATCTGCTGTGTTTTGATGAATTTCACGTGCATGACATCGCTGATGCGTTTCTTATTGGGCGATTTCTGACAACGGCCATCGCTGAGGGCGTGCGTATCGTGCTCACGTCGAACTATGCGCCGGACGATCTGCTGCCGAACCAGGAATATCATGCGCGTTTCGCACCGACGATCGACATGATTAAGCGTCATTTCACGATCGCGCACTTCGATGGACCGCGCGATTACCGGTTCAGTGATGCGGATACCGCACAGCCTCGGTTCTTTTCGCCGCTTGCGCTTGCTCGCGAGCCGTTACGCACCATTTTCGTCACTCGGGAAGGCGAAGCTGCGCTGCAACCTGGCGTTATGGAGTTGGCGGGTCGGCCGTTGCCGGTGAGCGCTGCGGGCGAGACAACGGTATGGGTGGATTTCGACGTGCTTTGCATGGCGCAGCGTTCGCATGTCGATTATTTGGCGATGGTTGATCGCTGGCAATGGGTCATCATTGACAACGTCTACGCAACGGCACTGGAAAATCCCGATACATTGCAGCGTCTGGTGTGGTTGATCGACATCTTGTATGACCGCAAGTGCGGTGTCTGTATCGCATCGGACATTGCGATCAGCGATGCACTCGAGGGCCTCGAAGGTGCGCATGATCTATCGAGGACAGTTAGCCGCCTTGCCGAGATGCAGTCTCGTGCCTACGCTGGTTTTACCAAAAATCCACTTACCATGATTCAGGAGACTTGAATATGCCAATCGTCAAAATCGAAGAGCCGCGGACGCGCACCGCAGACGAGAAGGCGCGACTCGTCGACTTGCTATTCAGCGTACTTCGACAAACACTGGGGGTTACTCCGAACGAGTTGCAAGCGAGATACCAGACGTTCGAACCGGAGGATTTTTATCCGCCGGCGGGTACTGGCGAGTATCTGGTGATCGAGATCACGCTGTTCGCCGGACGCTCGCTCGATGTCAAGCGCCGACTTTACGAACGCGTTGTCGCGGAGGTGGCGCAGGCGCGTCAGGTTGATCCATCCCGCATCCTAGTTCTGTTGCGTGAAGAGCCGCTCGACAACTGGGGGTTACACGGTGGCCATGCCGCAACGGACCTGAAGTTCGATTACGCGATTGCGATATGAAAGACGACGAACCTGGCCCGGCGGATTCCGACGCCGGATCGACACACGTGCCGGAAGACGCTTTTCCGTCGGCCGGTATTGCGTTCTGGTGTCAAGGCACCGGACTTGTCGTGTCCGCTGTCGATCGACGACAGCTCGCGTCCCCGACGTTATGGCGTATGCTGGAGGCAGCGCGGCGATCGCATCAACGTGCCGCTTGCGCGGCGGCAGCCCCCGGTCCTGACGGCAGTGACGAGCATGCGTCTGATGCGTAGTTGGTGAGGTCACGCGATCTATGACTATGTGTCACACCGAATCGCTTTCGGCATAGGTCCGGTACCGTCAGCTTTGCCTCCTCGCGCTTGAGCGTGTCCCTGAGCTGGCTGTCCGTGAATCTCGACTTCTTTATTCTGTAGAACCCCGTCAACGAAAAAATGCTACTTCTGTTCCCGCTGGATCCTCGGGAGGATTACCTTGTCACTCGAGAACGCCAAGCGCAAAATCGAGACTTGGCGCCAGTACTATAATGAGATGCGTCCCCACTGTGCACTGCAGTGGATGACGCCTGCCGAGTTTGCCCGCCAATACAGCCCCCAGGCCAATTTGGCCACCCCAAAGAGCCGGAAATTTCTACTAGAACGGCCCTGATTCGGGGGCAGCCTCAGCTTCTTTCGTATGCTTAATCCGCGTGAGTCGTTCTTCCCCCACTGCCGCCACAATTTTTTCATCGATGACAATCGATGTGGAAAGCTTGTAGCAGGCAGAGTTCATATCAAAAATATTAATACAAAAATATTTAAAGCAAGCTCTTATTAAAATTTCCGATCTTCTATGATGAAAATTCTTCCTCTTCATCACCGTTTGGCCGACATTCCTGTAACTCATTTAGCTTCTGACGCAGCATGCGCCCAATATGCGCAGTCGGTTCCGGCAGATCCATATCCCAATGCTTGCAGACAATGTCATGAACCTCAACATTGCCTAACACGTAAGGCTGCCAGACGTCCGGGGAGATGGTCTCAATAGACGTATCCTGTGGCACCGTCGCTCGAAAAAACAACATTTCACCACCATAAATACACGGAGAAAAGCTTTGAATAATACGTTCATTATTCTGTATAACTGCACGAATTTTTTTCCACAGATATTGACCGACCTCCGATAAGCTTTCCGCTTTGTAACGCGCAAACATATTCATATAAAACTCTTCTTCGATTATTTCCAGCCCATCATCCTGTTGCGTGTGATTAGGCGTAGCATCCAGCACTGCCAGCAACGCGACTCGCTCGCCCTGCTGCTCGAGTTGCGTCGCCATGTTGTGGGCAACGTTGCCACCCAACGACCAGCCCAACAAATAGTATGGACCACGAGGCTGAATACGACGCATCTGCTGGATATAGTCCGCCGCCATGGCCTCGATCGTAGGCGCGAGTGGCGAAGCGCCATTCAGTCCGCGGGCTTGCAAACCATAGACAGGATGATCGGTTCCCAAACAGCTTGCCAAGCTTCGATAGTGCCAACTCAACCCAGTAATGGGATGGATGCAGAAAAGCGGGGGCCGAAAGCCGTGCGGTTGAATCGGCAGCAGTACCGCAAAGGAATCATCTTGCACGCTGCCTTGCATGGAGACACGCTGCGCCAGCGCGGCAAGGGTAGGGGCCTCAAATAGCGTGCGCATCGGAATGGACACACCCAATGCGGTACGGCTGCGACTGATCATTTGCATTGCCTGCAACGAATGGCCGCCGAGCGCGAAAAAGCTGTCGTGACGGCCCACCTGCTCCACCCCCAACAGTTCGGACCAAATTTGGGCCAGTGTCGTCTCGAGCTCGCCTTGCGGCGCTTCATACGCTTGGTGCACGAATGCGTTGACGTCCGGTACGGGTAGTGCCCGACGATCGAGCTTGCCGTTCGGTGTTAAGGGGAGCGCGTCCAGCCGCACGAACGCGCTGGGCACCATATACTCGGGCAACGCTGAGGCCACATGTGTGCGCAACGTATTGGCCAGTTGCTCATCGGCCTGCGCCACCACATACGCCACCAGGCGCTTGGCGCTCCCTTCGCCCGTGGCCAACACCACCGCCTCGCGTACCTGGGCATGTTTAGCCAAACACGCCTCGATTTCGCCCAACTCAATCCGGAAACCGCGGATCTTGACCTGATGGTCATTGCGACCCAGGTATTCCAAATGACCGTCGGGTAAATAACGCGCTAGGTCACCTGTTCGGTACATCCGTGCGTCGGCTTCGCCCGAGAACGGATCACGCACGAAGCACTCGGCCGTGAGTTCGGGCCGGTTCAGGTAACCGCGTGCCACCCCCGCTCCGCCAATATACAACTCACCGACCGCACCCAACGGTACAAGCTGGCGATGGGCATCGAGCAAATAAATCCGCGTGTTCGCAATCGGTCGACCAATCGGCACAACCTTGCTGTTCATATCCCGCCTGCCTCGCCATATGGTGGCGCACACCGTGGCTTCCGTCGGGCCATACGCATTGAAAACGGTGTAGTGTTGGCTTAAATACTGCACGAATGCCGGATCAGGGGCTTCCCCCGCAAGAATCAGCATTAAGGGCGTACTGAGGGTAGGCAGCGCTTCGCCCTGTTGAAGCAGCGCGGGTGGCAGCGTCACGTGCGTAATCGCGTGACTTGCCAAATAAGTCCAAAGCTCCCGTTGATCCCAACGGGTGGTCTCGGGCGGCAAATACAATGTCGCACCGCTGCCAAACGCCATCAGAATTTCAGAGATACTCGCATCGAAACTGAGTGAGGCAAACTGCAATACGCGGCTGGTCGCGCACACCTCAAAGCGGGCAATCTGCGCGTGCACAAGATTCATCACGCCGCGATGTTCCACCATGACGCCCTTCGGCGTGCCGGTGGAGCCGGACGTATAAATCACATAGGCAAGATGACGAGCCGTGAGCTGCGGCACCGATGGATTCATGTCCCTCTGCTCCGGCACTGTGTTCGGGTTGAGCACCGTGCGAGACGCGAGTGCCGCGTCACCGAGCGCGGCACAACCCACCGCATCCGCCAACACAATCTCGGGCGCTGCATCTTGTAAAATATGCGCGAGCCGCTCGCCCGGATACGCTGGGTCCAGCGGCACATAGGCTCCGCCTGCTTTTAGGATCGCCAGCAAACCCACCATCATGGCAGGCGAGCGCTCAACACACATTGCCACTTTCGCGTCAGGCCGTACGCCCAGCTCGATCAATCGATGGGCAAGGCGATTCGCCTGCGCATTCAGCTGTGCGTAGCTCAGTAGGTGGGTACCCTGTACCAACGCCGTCGCATCGGGCGTGCGTACTGCCTGCGCTTCGAACAATTGGTGAATACACAGGTGGGCTGGATACGTCTGCTGTGTCGCATTCCATGTCTGAAGCAATTGTTCGCGTTCGGTGTCAGGCAGCCACTTCAATTGCTGAACAGGTTGGTCGGGCGTGCAGTCCAGTGCATTGACCAAACTTTCGAGCACCTGCTGCATGTAAGCGCACACGCGATTAGGATTACCGGGTTGTGCGATCTGCACAGTTAATCCGAGCGCAATACCATAATCCTCCACAGACAAGGCCAGTGGATAGTTGCTTCGCTCTTGCCCGCCCAGAAATTGGATGCCAGCCAGTGCTTCACTGTCCTCTGCCGAGAGCGTATTGTGCCGGTAATTCAACAACGCGCTAAAGAGTGGCGAGCCGGCGGGCATACCGCTACAGCGCAGCGCGCGCACCAGTGGCGTATGCTCATGTTCGAGCAGCGACGCCAGTCGAGTATGCGTGGCGTGTACACTCGACTCTACGCTGCCCTCCAGATCCACGCGCAGCGGCAACACATTTAAGAATAGCCCCAGCGCCCGGTCCGCGCCGTTGCCCGTTTGCATCCGCCCTAGCAGCACCGTACCGAACACGACGCGTTGTTGACCACTCGCGCGCGCGAGCACTTGTGCCCAGGCCAGATGACACAGACTGGCTAAGCTCACGCCTAATCGCTTAGCTTGTGCACGCAGCCGATCATTTAATGCTTGCGGCAACTTCCAATGTGCTTCAATGATTTGGTCACCGTTACCATACACGTCGGCGAGCCCAAACGGCAACGTCGGCTCCGACACGTCCGCGAGCATGTCAGTAAAGAAACGTTCGTGGGAGGCTTGATTGGCGCTCAATCTTACGTGCGCAACGAAGTTGCGGAACGGTTGCGCAGCAGGCAGCGTCTTGCCCTGGCCCATGAGAAATGTCTGCACCTCGGTATGCATCATCTCGTCAGTGGCGTGATCGCCAATCAGATGATGCAGTAGCTCGACGAGCAGCCAACGACCGTCGGTGTCCTGCGCAATGGCAAAGTGCAAAAGTGGCGCCTGAGTTAAATCCAATCGATAGTGACGGGGATCAAAGCGCTGCGCCAATTGCTCGGCGATCGGCCCGTCGGCAGCATCCAGCACAAGCTCAGTGACCGATAGGGGCGCATGTCGCCAAACCACCTGCGCGGGCGTGGACAAGCCCTCCCAAACAACGGCAGTGCGCAAAATATCGTGACGATTGACGACCTGTTGAACCGCATCCAAATACTGATCGAGCCGTTCGCGCGTGTCAAAAGCCCATTGTGCGACTAGCAGATACGGATCCCCGTCCGTCACCAGCAGATGATGGAACAAGATGCCATCCTGCAACGGTGATAGCGCATAGATGTCCTGGATATTGGCGACCCCACCCGGCACCTGCTCGACAATGCGATCGATCTCGGCTTGGGTCAGCTCGATCAACGGCAACAGGTCCGGGGTCAACTGACTCGTCTCAAGCGTGATGCGATTCGCTGGCACCACCACTTCCTGATGCTGACCCAGCGACTGAGCCAGCGTGCTGAGCACCGGCATATCGAACAGCGATCGCACAGAGATCCCTAAGCCGCGTCGGCGTAGCCGCTCGATCAATTGCACGGCCAGTAGCGAATGACCGCCCAAAGCAAAGAAGCTGTCGTGACGGCTGATCTTCTCCACACCCAGCAACTCGGACCAGACCGCAGCCAATGTGGTTTCGAGTTCGCCTTGCGGTGCCTCATACGCTTGATGCGCAAACGCGTCGGCGTCGGGCTCGGGCAGTGCCCGACGATCCAGCTTGCCGTTCGGTGTCAGCGGCAATGCATCGAGCCGCACGAACGCGGCCGGCACCATATACTCGGGCAACGCTGAGGCCACATGGGTGCGTAACGTATTGGCCAGTTGCTCATCGGCCTGCGCCACCACATACGCCACCAGGCGTTTATTCTGGCCTTCGCCAGTGGCCAGCACCACCGCCTCGTGCACCTGCGCGTGCTGGGCCAAGCACGCTTCGATCTCGCCCAACTCAATGCGAAAGCCCCGGATTTTGACTTGATGGTCATTGCGGCCCAGGAACTCCAGGTTGCCATCAGGCAAGTAGCGCACCAGGTCCCCTGTCTTGTACATTCGGGCATCGGCTTCGCTCGAGAACGGATCGCGCACGAAGCGCTCGGCCGTGAGCTCCGGCCGGTTCAGGTAGCCACGTGCGACACCCGCTCCGCCGATATACAACTCGCCCACCGCACCCAGCGGCATCGGCTGGCTGTGCGTATCCAGGATATAGAGCCGGGTATTGTCAATGGGCCGACCGATCGTGCGCCAGCTACTTTCGTGATCCGTCACCTCATGCACGGTAGCTGTCACCGTCGTCTCGGTCGGACCGTAAACGTTCAACAAACGCGGTCGATGACCGTCTCTGGCAAACCAGGCATCACGCGCTGTCGCGCTCAACGCATCTCCACTGATCATGACCACACGTACACTGTTGGGGAGTGGAGTTTTTTCCTGGATCAGTTGTGTCCAGAATTGGGTCGGTAAATCCGTTACACTGACACGGTTGGCCTGGCAAAGCGCCCAGAATGACTGCGCCCCGGCTAACCAAGCGTCGGTGCGTAACACTAATGTCGCGCCCTGAGTGAGCGTGACAAACATTTCCCCGAGCGACGCGTCAAAGGACAAAGACGAACATTGCAGCATCCGGTCTTGTGCAGTTAAGTCAAGACGACGCACCATCGCTGTCACCAGGTTAACCAAGCTGTGGTGTGGAACCATCACTCCTTTGGGCTGACCTGTGGAACCTGACGTATAAATCACATAGGCCAAATGCTGTGCATTCAACGATAATTCGTACGCGTCAGGATTATGCGCGCTTCGATGTGCCCACTGCGCTGCATCAGCGTGCAGATCCAGTACCGTCACACCGGCTCCTAAGCTTTGCGTTACCGCGGCAGGTGGTGTACCCACGCTGAGCAATACGGCAGGCGCACTATCTGTCACCATATAAGCCAGGCGTTCTGGCGGATACGCGGGGTCCAGCGGCACATACGCACCGCCGGCCTTCAGAATCGCCAGCAGCCCTACCATCAGCGCGGGGCTGCGTTCGACACAGATCGCCACCCGCGCATCGGGTGCAACGCCCAATTCAATCAGATGGTGTGCCAAACGGTTGGCCTGCGCATTGAGCTCTGTATAGCTGAGCATTTGGTCTTCGTAGACCAGTGCCGTCGCCTCCGGTGTGCGCACCACCTGTGCTTCGAACAATTGGTGGATGTACTGATGCGTCGGATAGTCCTGCTGCGTTGCGTTCCACGTTTCAAGCAGTAAAGTCCGCTCAGCTGGCGCGAGCAGCTCAACATGGGCGACAGGCTGTTGTCCGCCAGCGACTATCGCTTGCAACATCGCTTGCAGATAGCCGACATGCCGCTCAATCGTTGCGCGATCAAATAACGCCGTTGCATAGCTTAGGCTGCCGACGATTTCCTCGCCCGCCTCGTACAAACCTAACTCCAGATCAAACTTAACGACGTCATAGTCCAGCTCCATCGACTGCACAGCCAAGCCGGGCAAGTTCCAAGCCGCGGTCTCGCTGTTCTGCCACGCAAACATCACCTGAAACAGCGGCGTATGCTCGAGCCGGCGCGGCGGCTGCACGATCTCTACGACTTGCTCGAATGGCAAATCCTGATGCGCTTGCGCGTCTAGCGTCGTGCGCCGCACGCGCTCGAGCAACTGTGTCACATTGGGCTTACCGGACAAATCCATACGCAATGCGAGCGTATTGACAAAAAAACCAATTAACGGCTCGATTTGATAATGGTTGCGATTGGCGCTGGGTGTGCCGATCACCAGATCGTCTTGGCCCGACAGGCGGGACAGGACCGCACTCCACGCTGCGAGCACCGTCATGAACAGTGTGGCGCCGTGTGCTTGGCTCACGCGCTTCAACGCCCCCGTGGTTTGGGCATCAATACGAATCGGTACCTGCGCACCAGCAAACGATGGCTGCGCCGGGCGCGGCCGGTCAGTGGGCAACTCTAACAGCACCGGCGCGTCGGCCAGCGTCGCGCGCCAATAGTCGCTTTGCCCTTGGAGCCGCTCGCCCGATAGCCATTGACGTTGCCAGGCCGCATAATCCGGATACTGGATCGCCAGCGGCGGCAAAGGATCGGTCTGGCCGGCAGCGCTTGCCGCATAGAGTGTACTGAGCTCGCGCACCATCACCCCGATTGACCAGCCATCCGAGACGATATGGTGCTGCGTGAGCAGCATCACGTGCTCTTCGTCAGCTAACTGGATGCCGCGTGCGCGCAGCAGCGGCCCGTGCGCCAGATCGAACGGCGCGTGCGCTTCTTCGACGCTCAGCCTCGCCAGCTGTGCATGCGCGTCCGGTACGCCACGCAGGTCATACCAGCGTATCGGCACGCCCGTCTCGCGGGGCAACAAGTGTAACTGCGGCTGACCGTCAACGGCCACAAACACCGAGCGTAGCGCTTCATGGCGTGCGAAGAGTGCGTCGAGTGCTTGCTGCCAAGCGAGTTGATTTAAGGGGCCATGCAAGTGCAGTGCCAACGGAATGTGGTAAGTGCTACTGACCCTATCGAGCTGCGCGAGGAACCACAGCCGTTGCTGTGCAAACGACAGCGGCAGCGCCCCTGCACGCGACACCGGCGTGATTGTCGGTGGTGCGCTACTGTCTGACGCGCGTTGCGCATTGAGCGCAGCGGCCAACGCAGCCAGCGTAGGCGCGGCGAACAACGCTGCGAGCGGCAATGGCACACCGAGTGCGGCCACCCGATTCATCAAGCGCACCGCAAGCAGCGAATGGCCGCCGAGTGCAAAGAAGCTATCATGCCGGCCCACGCGCTCCACACCCAGTAGCTCCGCCCAGATCTCAGCGAGCGTCGTCTCGAGCTCGCCTTGCGGCGCTTCATACGCGTGATGCGCCAGTGCCTGCGCGTCTGGCTCGGGCAATGCACGCCGATCAAGCTTGCCGTTCGGCGTCAAAGGCCACGCGTCCAGCCGCACAAACGCGGCCGGCACCATATACTCGGGCAGCGCTGCGGCCACCTGCGCGCGCAGCGTGCTCGCCAACGACTCGTCGGCCTCAGCGACCACATATGCCACGAGCCGCTTGTGGCTGCCTTCGCCTGTCGCGAGCACCACCGCATCATGCACCTGCGGGTGCGCCCTCAAGCATGCTTCGATCTCGCCCGGTTCAATCCGAAAGCCGCGGAGCTTGACCTGATGGTCATTGCGCCCAAGGTATTCCAGGTTGCCATCAGGCAAATAGCGGGCCAGATCGCCCGTCTTGTACATCCGCGCGTCCGGCACCTCGCAAAACGGATCGGGCACAAAACGCTCGGCGGTGAGCTGCGGGCGGTTTAGATAGCCGCGCGCGACGCCGGCGCCACCAATGTACAGTTCACCGACCGCACCCAGCGGCACTGGCTGTCCATGTGCATCAAGCAAATAAACACGAATATTGTTAAGGGGACGACCAATCGGAACTACTGTGCTGCTCAGATCACGTGAGCCAAGCCATACTGTTGCGCAAACGGTCGTTTCCGTCGGACCGTATGCATTGAAGACGACGCATTGACTGGCCAAGTTCCGAAATAATGACGCACTGGCCGCTTCGCCTGCCAGAATTAATGTCAGAGGTGCGCCCAGATTGGGCAAATTCTCACTATTCTGGAGCAATGCAGGCGGGAAGGTCGCGTGCGTGATTGTGTGTTTTTCCAGATAATCCCACAGCCTTTGTCGGTCATAGCGGGTCTCATTGGGCAGTAAATACAAGCTTGCACCACAAACCAAAACCATGATTTCCGAGACACTTGTATCGAAGCTGAACGAGGCAAACTGCACGACCCGGCTGCATGCGTTTATTCGATAGCAAGTGAGTTGCGCCTGCGCATAATTCACTACACTCCGATGCTCGACCATCACGCCCTTGGGTGTGCCGGTGGAGCCAGACGTGTAGATGACATACGCAAGATTGCGAGCGGTGAGGTCTGGGACCGACGGATTGACGTCCGAGCACAGCGGCAGCGCATTCGGATCCAGCACAGTGCGGGAGGCCAGCGCCGCTTCCCCCAACGCGGCACGGCCCGCCACATCGGCCAGCACCAGCGCCGGTGCCGCATCACTCAGAATGTACGCCAAGCGCTCACTCGGATACACCGGATCCAGCGGCACATACGCGCCCCCCGCTTTGAGGATCGCCAGCAGTCCCACCACCAGCGCCGGCGAGCGCTCGACACAGAGCGCCACGCGCATCTCGGGCTTGACGCCCCGCTCGATCAACTGATGCGCGAGGCGATTGGCCTGTGCATTCAGCTCTGCATAGCTCAGTGTCTGCTCTTTAAACACGAGCGCCGGCGCCTTGGGGGTATGCTCGGCCTGCGCTTCGAATAGCTGGTGTACGCACCCATGTTCTGGATATGCCTGCTGCGTTGCATTCCACGTGTCAAGCAACAATTGGCGCTCCGCCTCGGGCAGAACCTGCAACTGCTGCACTGGGGTGTCCGGCGCCGCCTCAAGCGCATCGGACAGACTCTGCAGCGCTTGCTGCATATACCCACACATCCTGGCGGGCTCCAGCGGCTCCACCGTCTGCATCGTCAACCCCAGCGCTTTTCCGAAATCTTCAACCGACAGCGCCAGCGGGTAATTGGTGCGCTCTTCGATGCTCAGCCGCTCGATGCCCGGCGGCATGCCGTGCTCGTCTAAAGTCACCACATTGTGCCGGTAATTGAGCAGCGCGCTAAACAGCGGCGTGCCCGCCGGCACGCTACTACAACGCTGCGCGAGCGCCAACGACGCATGCTCATGCTCGAGCAGCGCCGCCAGGCGCGCATGCGTGGCACATACACTCGTTTTCACACTGCCGTCTAAGTTTACGCGTAGGGGCAGCGTATTGATAAAAAGCCCCATTGCACAATCCGCGCCGCCGCCGGCTTGCATCCGTCCAAACAATACTGTGCCAAATACCACTTGTTGTTGGCCACTGGCACGCGCAAGCACCTGCGCCCACGCGAGATGACACAAACTGGCTAAGCTTACACCCAGCCGCTTAGCCTGCGCGCGCAGTCGATCGTTCAATGCCTGCGGTAGCATCCGATGCGCTTCGCTCACCTGTGTGCCGTTACGATGCACCTGCACCAAGCCGAACGGCAACGTCGGCTCCTCAATGTCGGCTAGCATGTCACTAAAGAAGCGTTCATGTTCGGCTTGATTGACGCCCAAACGCGCCTGTGCGATTAGATTACGGAATGGCTGTGCCGGTGGTAACCTCCTACCCTCACCTGCGATGAACGCCTGCACCTCCACGTGCATCATCTCCAGCGTCGAGTGATCGCCGATCAAATGGTGCATTAGCTGAACCAGCACCCAGCGATCGTCGGTGTCTTGGGCAACCGCCAAACGTAGTAAAGGCGCCTGCGTCAGGTCCAGCCGAGCGTGACGCGAATCAAAACGTCGCGCCAGTTGCTCCGCGATCGGCCCGTCGGCCGGCTCCAGCGTGAGCTCGATCACCGACAGCGGCGCCTGGCGCCACACCACCTGCGCGGGCGTGGACACACCTTCCCATACCAACGCAGTGCGCAAAATGTCGTGGCGATTCACGACCTGCTGGAGCGCATCCAGATACTGATCGAGCCGCGCTCGCGTGTCAAAAGCCAATTGGGTGATCAGCAGATACGGATCACCGTCGCGGGTGAGCAGATGGTGAAACAGAATGCCGTCTTGCAGTGGCGACAGTGCATAGATATCCTGGATATTTGCGACGCCACCGGGCACTTGTTTAATAATCCGATCGATCTCGGCCTGCGTCAGCTCAATAAGCGGTAGCATTTCGGGCGTCAGCGCGGTGGTGGCCGGCGTGATAGCATTGGGCGGCACGACCACTTCACGATGCTCGCCCAGCGTTTGGGCCAGTGCCATAAGCACCGGCGTGTCAAACAGCGCACGCACCGACAAGCCGATTCCCCGGCGCCGCAGACGCTCAATCAACTGCACCGCGAGCAGCGAATGGCCACCGAGCGCAAAGAAGCTATCATGCCGGCTCACTTGATCGACACCCAGCAGCTCGGTCCAAATTTGCGCCAGCGTCGTCTCGAACTCGCCCTGCGGCGCCTCGTACGCCTGATGCATGAACGCGTTGGCATCTGGCGCGGGCAGTGCACGCCGATCGAGTTTACCGTTTGGTGTCAGCGGTAATATGTCCAGCTGCACGAACGCACTGGGCACCATGTACTCGGGCAAGCTTGCCGCCACATGCGCGTGCAATGTACTGGCCAAGTGCTCATCGGCTTCTGCGACCACATACGCCACCAGACGCTTGCCGCTGCCGCCGCCTTGTGCAAGCACGACCGCCTCGCGCACCTGCGGGTATTGCGTCAGGCATGCTTCGATCTCACCGGGCTCAATCCGAAAGCCGCGAATCTTGACTTGATCATCGTTGCGGCCCAAGAACTCCAGATTGCCGTCGGGCAAGTAACGCGCCAAATCCCCGGTCTTATACAGCCGTGCATCAGCTTTATCTGAGAACGGATCGCGCACAAAGCGCTCGGCGGTCAGCTCCGGCCGGTTCAAGTAACCACGTGCCACACCCGCGCCGCCAATATACAACTCGCCGACCGCGCCCAGCGGCACCGGCTGACCGTGAGTATCTAGCAGATAAATACGTATATTGGCAATCGGGCGACCGATGCTTTCAATGCATGGGTCGCCACGGTACATCGAGTTCCAAGTCGAATAGGTGGTGCACTCTGAAGGCCCATAAAGATTACACAGCCGCTTAACCGGCGTCTGTTCAAAAATCTGTTTGATTAAGCGCGCTGTCAGCGGCTCGCCTGCCAGATTGATTGTGCTCGCCGAAGCTAAGCTCGCTCGACGCATCAACAAGGACTGCAGCGCAGAAGGCACGGTATTAATTAAGCTGACTGGCTGAGCTCGATGCATTAAAGCCAAGGCATTGTCAGCCAGGTGCACAGTTGAGCCTTGCGTGAGCGGCACAAAACACTCGAAGACCGAAAGATCAAAATTAATTGATGTCGCAAACAGCGTGTGCCGCGTCTCTGATGGCGTAAAAGTTTGCAGTGCCCAATGCAAAAAATTGACTGTTTGAGCATGTTCAATCATCACACCCTTCGGCATACCGGTCGAGCCAGATGTGTAGATCACATACGCCAGATGCTGTGCGGTGAGGCCCGGCACCGACGGATTGGTGTCCGCCTGCTCCGGCAGCATGTTCGGACTGAGCACTATACGTTCGGCCAGCACCGTGTCACCGAGTGCGACGCACCCAGCCGCATCCGCGAGCACAATGTTCGGTGCGGCATCGGCGAGGATGTGCACCAAGCGCTCGCCCGGATAGTTGGGGTCCAACGGCACATACGCGCCGCCAGCTTTCAAAATTGCCAGTAGTCCAACGACCAGCGCGGGACTACGCTGCACGCAGACCGCCACACGGGCGTCCGGCTTGACGCCTAATTCAATGAGCCGATGCGCCAGGCGGTTAGCCTGCGTATTCAACTCCGCATAGCTCAGTGTCTGCTCTTCATACACCAGCGCCGGTGCCTCAGGTGTACGCTCGACCTGCGCTTCGAATAGCTGGTGTACACACAAGTGCGATGGATAGTCTTGTTCTGTCGCATTCCACTCGACCAACAGCCGACGCCGTTCGTCAGCGTCGAGCAGATCGATGCTGCCAATCGGTTGCATGGCATTGTCAGCCAGCGCTTGTATGAATCGGATAAACCGGCGCTGATGCGCTTCAAGCTCCTGCACGCTGTAGCAAGCAGGATTGGCGTCAAAGTCAATGCGCAATTGATGACTATTAGGTATCCAATAGACATCAAGCATTAAATCGTCAACCGGACCAAGGAGCAGATTATGGTTTGTCGACAGATACCTGCCAAACAACAGGTCATAGTCAAACGGCATCACGTTGACCGTGGTACCAAACAGCCGCTGCCCGGGCGGCAGCCCAAGTTGACGCCGCAGCGCTTCGCTCGGGTAGCGTTGATGCTGTAGCCCGCTTTGCATCTCCTGCGCGGCCTGCTGCATGAACGACGACAGGTTTATTCCTGGTCGTATTGTGAGCCGCAGTGGCAATGTATTGGACTTCATGCCAGGAATATGCCGGTCGGCACCGAAGCGGGCCTTGACCGGAAGACCCAATACGACGTCTTGTTCACCCGTGAATCGATAAAGATACGCGGCCATCGCCGCCGTCATAAACTGTGTTAGCCGACGAGTATCCGACGCAGTGTCGCCCAGCGCCTGGGTGGCCAGATAAGTTGTCTGGCGCAGCCGCTGCTGTGAAGCAGAGGCGCGGCGGCTTACCAGCGTCGCAGGCTCAGGCCAATTGGCGCAGTGCTTAAGCCAATAGGATTCATCCCGTGCTCGCTGGGCGGAGGCCTGGTATTGCGCATCGCTTTCTAACAGCTTCAGCACCGAGCCAAACGTACAAGGCGCGGGCTCACGTTTCGCGCGCATCGCACTGTACACGTGTGCGACACGCTGTGCGATGAGGAACTGGCCATATCCGTCCATGATGATATGGTGATAGCGCTGATACCAGAGCCATTGCGTGGGCGCGACTTGCAACAACGCGTAGCAAAAAAGCGGATCCCGTAAAAGATTGACTGGCTGCTCATAATCGGTGCGCATCCACCCCTGGGCGGCCGCCTGCGGATCCGCTTCTGTTGTGAGGTCCAGCACCGGCACTGACCATGCGGGTGAGCCGATCCTCTGCCGCAGCCCGTTATCGCCGTCGATAAATTGCAAGCGCAGGGTGTCGGCCTCATCAATGACTTGACACAATGCCGCTTTAAAAACGGCAGGATCAATCGCGCCTTCGATCACCGTGTACTGTGCAATGTTGTAGACAGGGCTGTCTGGATGCAGCTGCTGCGCGAGCCAGATCTCCGTTTGGGCAGCGGATAATGCATACGTAGCAGACGTGACGCTAGCATCCATAACAAAGCTCCGATTCAGGTGACTGATTAGCCTAACATTTAATAGGCATACAAATTAACATTAAAGCTATAATCAGGATTTATCGTTGCCCTTCATAAACCACTCGGCTTTTATGTCACGCCGCGTGCAATCCCTAACCATTCACTGCGGCGATCAGAGCCACCCATCGGCACACGTCAGGGAGCCGTTCGTGTCACTTGGCCCGCCGGTGACCACGCCACAATCAACTTGTGCCAAGCTTTAGCGAAAACGCTGAGCATAACGCGAAGGCTGCGCACTGGCGCGGCGTCATTCAGTTTAGTACTGGGGTACTTCTTCATTTTTCCCTCCAGACATCACTTTTATTTAGCCATACGGCTATGGCAACGCACCCGTTCCTTGACTAATCAGCTTGACGTTACCTACTTCACCTCTTGCAAACACTGTGCCCAACTGTCAAGAGCCGCTACAAAGGTTCATGTAACTGCAACGCTTAGCGCCTGGTTGAAAGACTGCAAAGCGCCCGCCATAATGCATTCAATTGCATTATCTTTGCTTAAACGACAAGCCATTAAACGATAAAGCCGAAACTTGCAACAAATAGCGAAAAGCAAGTCATTGCGATCGCCACTGTGCCAACCTATCAGCGAGGCTTAGTACGCTTTTAGCTGAGACTGCTTGGGTAGCAAAACGCGTCAGATGCTGTGAAGCGTGAAGCCACCGCATCATTGGCACAACACGTCTCCTTCAGTACGCGAGCCATAGGCTTTATATTAGTGATAACATGTTCTCATCCGTTATTGAGTAACGCTCAGCTGCGAACCATCACAATCGCATCATCGTATTTGCGTTCTACATCGTACTCATCGATAATCGTGGGCACCGCTATCTCATCCGTCAACGTACAGCGATCCTTGATGAGCTTGGGCCCTCGGCACTATCAGCTCACCCCGAAGAGCCGGAGATTTCCACTTTAGAGCGGCCTGATTTGAGGTTGCCCTCACCCATTTCTCAGAGCGCCAGAATATCGGGACCCGCTCCGTGATTTGCGTGTATAGTGGCCGATGTCCCCTGTCGAGGAGCGACTATGTCGACACCGCTGCGACTTCTATACAAGGGGTTCGAGCTTCGTCCGCTTGTTTTCGCGCGCCAATTCAGCCGTTTCGACGGTCACCGGCGCTATGACGAAGGTTATGATGTTGCCGTGCGCATCTGTCGTCTGGGAACAGACGGCGTCGTGGGCGCGGGCCGCGTGTTCAAGATGGACCAGGAGCATGTGTTTGCCGATTTCGGCGTGGCCCGACGTGTTGCCTGTCAGCGAGGACAGGACATCATCGACGGCAAGGTGGACGGCGCGTCGGTGATCGACATGTGAGCGGGCCAGCCATTACTTGCTTTAGCTGATGTTTCGTGAGCATGCGACGCCTTGGGTTTCGCACAGGCGTGCGGTACCTTTTTCTCCCATTGAACTCAAAGGAATGATTTGACCACTGTTATCCCGAAGCCTAATGAGCCCGTCGAGGTTGCACTCCGGCGTTTCCGCCGTTCGATCGAAAGCACTGGCTTGATCAAAGAGTTGCGTGCCCGCACGGCATATGAAAAGCCCACCGCAGAGCGCAAGCGGAAAAAGGCAGCCGCCGTGGCGAGATTGCGCAAGCAAATTCGCCGCTCCTTGCCACCCCGGAAGTTGTATTGACCCTATCGCGTGTGGCGAGTCAGCCGCCCGGTGCGCGCATCCAATACAGCAGCAGCAACAGCGACGCCAGGGAACCCATCGTGGACAGCAGGATCGTCTGCGCCGTCACGGCAGCTTCGCGGCGGTAAAACTCGGCTAGCATGTACGGCCCCGTGCCGGTGGGCAACGCGGCGAGCAGCACGGCGACGTCGGCCAGTGGCGTGGCGAGAGCGAATACGTGGACTGCCAGCCACCATGCAAGCATTGGCTGCACGAGCAGCTTGACGCCGGTAAACACGAGCGCCGCGCGGGTAGTTCCGGTTGCCGGCCGGGGCTCGGCCAGGAACAACCCGAGGCTCACGAGCGCGCATGGACTGGCCGCGCCGCCTAGCAGTTTCGTGAACACGGTCAGGCCGGGCGGCTGCGCGATCGCGGCACCGGAGACGAGCGCGCCGACGACAGGTGCCATGGTTAGCGGATTTTTCACGAGTGACCACGCCACCTTCGCCGCGAGCTTGCGCGGCGCGCGTTCATTTTGCACGCCGATTTCTATTAGCACGATCGCAAAGGTAAACAGTACGCAGGTGACGATGACCGTAGCGATCGTGGTCGGCGCAAGGCCAGCATGGCCGAACGCGAGCAGGACAAGGGGGAAGCCGAGATAGCCGGTGTGCAGCTGACAGAGAACGTGGCGACCAGCGCCGGGTTAGTCAGCTGCGCCCAGTCCGAATGGGCGGTGATGTCGAAAAGCAGCGCTGGCAGCGCGAGCCGTACAACAAAGCGGTTCAATTCGGACGCGGCCGTCGGGCCAAGCAGTGCGCGCCGGCGACACACGAAGCCGTAAATTGAGTTGGGCTGGAAAGCCGGTCGCGACAGGTTAAGCGGTTACAACGATACAATCCAATTCAGAATGTGATGGTCAGCCCTGCTTTTTGCATCGTGATCGACGTCAAGCCGCTTCGTTATTGGGTCGCGCTCGCGCAGCTCCCCATTTCGTGCGGGCGGCCGCGCGACTGAACCGGCTCCCCCGGAGCCGGCAGTTGGGCGCGTTAGGGGCGCCGCGCAATGCGCAATTCTACCGGTTCGGGGACGTGCCCGCGTCCGGCCCGCTCGGCTGCGTGGCCGTCGCGCGCGCATCGATCACGAAGTTGCGCTGCTGTGGATTGGCCAACTCGATGCCCCGTTCCGTGAAACGATCCAAGATGCGCCGGTTGAATTCACGCTGAACCGGCCAGCGACGGGTATCGCGGCACGCGATCTGACCGACCAGCGTAATGCTCGCGCCATCGATCTGGTCGACGCCCCAGAAGCTGAAGTCGGACAAGATGCCATCCTTGAACTTGTCATCGCTGCGCAACTCGGCGCCGATGTCGACCAGCGTCTGGATCGCGTACTGGACGTCTGCCCCTGCTGCGATCACGACCTTCACTGCGGCGTTGCCGATGCCGCGATTGGTGTTGTTGACCGTTGTGACAGAGCTGAATGGCACCGTGTACAGCGAGCCGTCGCCGCCGCGCAAACGTACAGTGCGGATCGATAAATACTCGACCGAGCCCGATACGCCCGCGACCGTCACCCAGTCGCCGACCTGCATCGCGTTTTCCATCAATAGGAAAATGCCGGTGATGAAGTCTTGCACCAGCTTTTGCGAGCCGAATCCGAGCGCGACGCCAAAGATGCTTGCGCCGGCCAGCAGGGGGCCCGTGTTGACACCGATTTGGCTCAGCGCGGTGAGCCCGACGATCATCAAGATCGCGATGAATAGCGTGGTACGCAGCATCGGTAATAGCGTGCGCAGCCGCGCCGCCCGGATCACGTCGCCAGCCGCCGTCCACCGCTCGAGCCGCCGCTCGGCGCCTACGTTCGCGATCTCCCAGATCAACACTGCGACCAGCGCTGCAATCGCGATCGTCACCAGCGCCGAGCCAAGCCGGTTGCCGATTGGATTGTAGACAAGGAACGTGCCGACGTGCAGTCCCCATATCGACAGCAGCACCAACAAAGTTGCTACGCCGATCACCACGGACAAGGCTTGACGCAGCAGCGGATAATAGCGGTACGCGCGCCGACGTCCGACGCTGGAAGTGTTGTCGTCCACGCCTTGTCCAAACACGCGTCCGAGCGCGCCGAACGCGACAATGGCGACGACGCGCGCGGCGAGCAGTACAGCGAGTGACAGCCCGCCCAGGTGTAGCACCATCTCGTAGCCGTTGCGCACGTCGAGCGCCCAGACTAACCACAGCGCGAGGATCACGAACACCGTCGAGCCTGCCCAGATATCCGCCAGCCAGTGGCCCAGGTACGCGAGCGTTGGCCGTTTCGTGAAATAGCCACGGATCGTACGCGCCACCGGTACCCGGCATTGCAGGATTGCGATCGCCGCCATGATGTGTACCGCCAGCGCCACCAGCTTGACCAGTGCCAACTGCGCTTCCTGCGTCATGCCGAGCCGGCCGGCAGCGCCTGCCCATGCTCCGCCGGCCCCTGCGACGACCACCATTCGAGTCATCCAGCTTTGTGCAAACGACGCCCAGCGATCTCGCAACGGAAGTAGACGCAGGTGTGGCGCGTTAGGCGAAAAAAAGAATGCACAGGCGAGCAATACCGCCCGGCCAATTACGTACGCATCAACGACTACGCCCATTGCGCTTGCCGCTTGCGCGTTGGAATCGCCCCACACGGACAGCAGCATGGATGCACATAGCGCAAACGCGGTCAACGGCAACGCACCAAGCGACAAGTGGACCAGCGCGCGGGGTAGTACTTGCAGGCGGCTCCAATGATGTGCCGCGCGCGACGCAGACGCTCGCGGCACGCCTGCGTCGCCGGGCTGGGTGCCACTTTGGGGCGATGGGGCAGGCGGCTCGTGGGGTGTGGCGTGATGGGACGCCAGCGCGCTGCGTGAGCGCCGTACTGCCCGTCGCACCAGCAATTCGAGCATTAGTGACGGCACCAGCACGGCAAGTAGCAGTTCTAGCAATCCTAGCAACGCATGCCTGCCTTGTGGGCTGGATAAATGCCATGCCCACCATTGATGGACCGACGGAAAGTCGAGCAATGCCGAACTCGACAGGTGCACGCGCTGTCCGAAAGTGGAAGCGGATTGTGCGATGTGCCGCGATAACTGTGTCACCAGTCCATCCGCGTCGAGCGCCTTGGCCAACGACCCAGCCGGACCGCTGGCGGCCGAGGGCACACTCGCGGCGACGGCAGGGAGCGACGCGGCTGGGCTTGCCAGCGTACCCGCCGCGGCGATCGCCCGCAGCGTGTCCTCGAACTGCGCGCGGCGCCGAGGATCGTTCAATACTTGCAAAGCGGCACGTGCCTGCTCCGGCGTGAGCGTGACCACGGCGTTGCTCGCTGGCGCGGCCGGCGTGCCAGATGACGGCGGCACAGCAGCGCTAGGAGCGGGGGTGGGCGCCGCGCTTACTCGCACTGCGATAGATAACGCGACCACCAGCACTGCGAATACGGTTGCAACCCAGGTAAGCTGACGGGCGGGTTGGCAAAGTGGCGGACGGAAAGAAACGGGCATGGCAGTAATTCGAAAAGGCACAAATCGATTACGACAGCGTTCGTGCAGAGGAATTCATCTCGGCGCTACGTCGGGTCGATGCCGCAACATGTCGATGTCCTATTGCTGCGGTACACTGCGTTGCAATAGATACGTCGGACATCCCAAGAAAACCGGCGCCGATCATATAAGCATTTCTGCCATTCGGATCTTCATGTGATGTTGTCCGGTTTTCAAGCGGGGCCTGCGTTGGCGGACGAATACAGAGTAAAATGACGTTGGATCGTTTGATTTTACCCGAAAGGAGCGTGCTCGTCTCGCCCTGAGGCTGGTAAATCCAGAACCGAATGACGGCCCGCGATGGCGCGCGACGCGATTGTCATTGCGATGCCTAGCCAATCACGCGGTCCTGGACATGGATGCATCCAAAGAAGCAGTCGTTATTGCCGCGCATCATGCAGAAAGTGATGCCATTACATACCGTAATTGCCCGACAGCTGTTTGACTCAATGCATACTGCCTCAGCATGCGTTCGCGTTTCCTTGAGGATGACTTTAACGTTGTTGCGGCGTTTCTTACCATTGTAGCCGGCGTATCAGTTGCAAGAGCCAGCTGTTAAGCCATATCACGCTTGACGCGACTGAACATGCATTACACAATCGCGGTTCACACATCGTTATGGAATATAGCTTAATTGGCCCCTACATAAATTATATAATATTTTAATAATGTTACTGATTTTATGTCGACGACGTAGATAGAACATGTGCATTTTTGCATCAAATACATTGGTCCAACAATAACAGCGCTACCACCACTGTAAGCGCCCCACCGATCCGAGTGGCAAGTTGCGCAAACGGCATCAATGGCAAACGGTTGGCCGCGGTGAGAATGGCCAAGTCTCCGACACTACCCATGCCACTATGACATGCGTTGACCAACGCGCTTTCAATCGCCGGCAGCCCCGTCCAACGTCCGACGAGAAAGCCGGTGGTCATTAGTACAAGCACCGTGACAAGTGCTGTGACAAGGTGCACTGGACTCAGAGCGGCAATGACTGCACCCCATGGCATCAATGTGATGCCAACACCACATAGCAGTGGATAAGACACCGCGCATGCGAAGAAACGATAATTCCAGTGCGCGCCATGTTCGAGGTGAGAGGGCACGGCACCAATTATCTTAATCAAAACGGCGAACGCTAACATGCCGATCGGTGCGGGCAAGCTTGTAAAATGTTGAATAACCAGGCCAGCAAAATACAAGCTAATGGCAATCGTTGCGGCTGCCGCAATGTGCTCAATGGGAATAGACTTACGGCATAACAGTGCAGTGTTATCCGCCGTCGTCAGCCAAGCCTGGGTGTCTTGGGGCCAACTTCGGCTGACTCGATGCAGTATTGCGGCACTAGCGATGACACCTAAATTGCCTAGGACAATCGCCGGCACTACTTGCGCAAACAATTGGCCTTGTGGTTGCTGTAATAGCGCGGCATAGCCGATGGTAAGAGGAATCGCACCTTCGCCGATTCCGCCGGCCATAATAGGTACAACAATGAAAAAGAATGTATCCTGCGCGCTCAAACCGAATGCAACACCCGTTGCGGTGCCAGCTAATGCCGCAGTCACTGAACCGGCCACAACGGGGACGCAGAATCGCACAATGCCTTTAATCAATACTTGTCGATCCATACCCAGTAAGCAGCCCGCGATCACGAGGATGCAGAATAGATAGAGGATATTTGTTGCCACCCACAGCTCGCGGATTGAAACAATCAAGTTTTTTGGCAACCATTGATGATGGGTCAAACAAGAGGGTAATAATAGTGTCACGATCACCGGACCACCCATGTGACGTAGCATGGGCATCCGGGCGCCAATTTCAAAGCAAGTGAACCCGACAACTGCAAGCACGGCGATGAGTACTGGCAATTCGCTCGGTAGCTCCTCAAGCGCAATAAGTGCGCTTAAGCATGCGAGGATGAGCCCATACGCTGGCAATGGGATAATGCCAATATGTTGCTTCATCAGCCGTTGCCAATACGCAGAGGCACAGAACCTGCGAAAACGGAAAAGAAATACTTGACGAAGAAACTGCCGAGTCGAGCGAGCAGCAATAGGCGGCATAGCCATGGCTTGGCTCCTTGATCAGAATTTTGTATTGTCCCCTTCTTACAGGGACGCGAATTGATCGAGTTCTGCAAACTGAACGCAAGAAACTGGCCTGGCTGAGATATGGCCAGCCCTGGTCCGAGTGCAACGTTGGCCGTGTGCTTTCGATTGATCAATCGCTTGTTTAGCATCTTCCCTACCATGTTGAACAACGGGGCTGCGAAGTTTCATAGACTAAGATTTTGCCGTTGTATAGGTCCAAGTTCGGTGCAAAATACAGCTTCTGGCCTCCCATTTTGCGTTTCTCACGTCGGTTACGTGCTTTGGGTTGAGACGTTGCACATTGAATTGTCGCTCAAGAAAATTGAGTATATTGTGATCTTTGTACACTCGGTTTTTCTTCATTCGAACGCAGCCCCTTAAGCCTCAGTTCAGCCATTAGAGCGTGTTAGGCAGTTTTGGTCAGAGTTGTTACCCTATCGGGATGACAGAACACAAGCCTTACCCGACAGATGTATTGAACGAGGAATGGAGCTTTGCCGCTCCCTACCTGACTTTAATGACTGAAGAGGCACCGCAGCGTCGATACGAACTGCGTGAAATGTTCAACGCGCTGCGCTGGATGGCGCGAGCAGGTGCATCGTGGCGTATGCTGCCGACCAACTTCCCGCCGTGGGAACTGGTCTACCAGCAAACGCAGCGTTGGCTGAACGCGGGTTGCTTCGAAGCGATGGTCAACGATTTGCGTTCGGTGCTGCGCGTGGCGCAACAGCGCCAGGCGCAGCCCAGTGCAGTTATCCTGGATGGACGCACGTTGCAGTCCACATGCGAAAGCGGCCCGCGTGCGGGCTACGATGGTCATAAGCGCAAGCGAGGCAGCAAGGTTCATATGGCGGTGGACACGCTGGGCCTGCTGCTGACGGTGCACATTACGCCGGCCAACGAGCAGGAGCGCACACAGGTGGCCGAGTTTGCGCGTCAGGTTCAGCATGTCACCGCTCAGACAGTGAAACTTGCATTGGCTGACCAGGGCTATACGGGCGACACGCCTGCGCAGGCCGCTCGCGATGAGGGCATGGAACTGCAGGTCATCAAACTGCCCGAGGCAAAGAAGGGCTTCGTGCTGCTGCCACGCCGCTGGGTGGTCGAGCGCAGCTTCGCCTGGCTTAACCGGTTTAGGCCACTGGCACGCGACTACGAGCGCCTGCCCGAAACCCTGGCCGGCCTGCATTTCGTCGTCTTCGCTATGCTCATGCTCTTTCATGCTGTACCCATTATGAAAAGTGCATAACACGCTCTAGGCGCTGGATGGCCTTACGGTTGATCGCAATGCTGTCTTGAAGGATGGTGGCTGTAATGCGCTGATACCCGTATCACTATGCGTTCTCTATGGCGGTCTTGTTCACTTGGCCTCGAATTCAGGAGGAGGTTTGTGCAATCTTGGAGCTTGCCGTTCCGCTGTTTGGAGGTCGCTTGTCTTTTATCGGTATAGGTTTGATCAATGTAATGCTCGCAGGTCAGCTGTGCGCCCATGTTCTTGCCACAGTGACGATCGGATCAAGCGTCTGGATGTTAGCTGCCCTTGTGCTAAACGGGCTGATGATGGCACTACAGGCTTTGGTGGCACAACTTAAAGGTGCGGGCCGACACGCTGAAGTGGGACCACTTTTCCCGCAAGTGCTGTGAGGTAGCATTATGCTTAGTCTGTTTTTGACGGCGCTTGAATGTTTCTTAAGATAGTTTTTAATTCAATTAATTGAGGCGGCACTGGAGGTGATCCGAAATGCACGCAATTTTTTATATGCATATTATATGAATCGCTGGGCCTGTGTTTGTCATTTTATAAGCTTGTCGAGGGCTATTTGAAAGGTTGTCAATGGCGCGGAAAATTTCAAGTTTAATTTGATCGGATTTGTGCTGATAGGTAAAATTGGATGCGTGTTAATGTAAGTGTATTTGGTTTGACAGCGCTTGGTGCAGTCGGCAATGGAATAAAAGGTGGGCATCATTGCTTGGGTACAAACGTTAAACTTTATTTTTTATATTATCGTAAAGTTTTTTTATTTTGAATTGAGGCGCTAAGAGTCGCTAACCCAAGTCGTCCACGAAGCGCGAACAGATAATGGCGGCGGCCAAGCGGAGCAAGGCGATATGAATGTCCAGACGCCGCTCGAAGCGGATGCGCAGCTTACCCAAACCGGCAAACCAGGCGTGCGTGCGCTCGACTACCCAGCGATGCCGTCCGAGCCGCTCACGGTTTTCTACGCCGCGACGGGCGATGCGTGCAGTGATTGCGCGTTGCTTCAGATAGCGTCGACAGCGGGCAAAGTCGTAGCCCTTGTCCGCATGCAGTGTGCCCGGGCGTTTGCGCGGCGAACCGCTCAAGCCCGGCACGGCTGGGATGGTATCGAGAGGGCGCTCGAAGGCCATCGAATCATGCCGGTTGGCACCCGTGACGGTGATCGCCAAGGGAACGCCCCGGGCATCTACGACCAGATGCCGTTTGCTCCCGAGTTTGCCCCGGTCCGTCGGGTTGGGGCCGGTTTCTTGGCCCCCCGGGGGCTGGCAACGCTGGCCGCATCCAGGCTCGCTCGCTCCCAATCAATTTGATCATGTTCACGCAACCGGCAAAGCATCGCCAGATGCAGCCTGCTCCACACGCCTGCGGCCTGCCAGTCGCGCAATCGTCGCCAGCATGTCATGCCGCTGCCCAAGCCCAGCTCCTGCGGCAAGTCTTCCCATGGAACGCCCGTATGCAGGACATACAGAATGCCGTTCAATGCCGCCCGGTCGTCAACAGTGCGCCGACGCCCGCCTTTCGGTGAGGGCTTGAACGCTGGGATCAACGGCTCCAGCACCGCCCACAATTCGTTGCTGATTTTGCGTCTTGCCATGACCCCAGGATACAGCGCTTACGGCCTAACGTCCAGGTTGCGTTAGCGACTCTAATACTACAGCCGTAATTATTCACGGTGGCGCGCAACCACGAGCCCGATAATTAGATCCTATGTAGCGAGAGACCAACCCAAGCTTAAGTCGTAAGCTTAAGTGAATCAAGGCGAACGCAACGGAGGCTATCATGCGTACAGATCACTTAGCCGGAGTCGATGCTGAGAACGTAATACTGGCAACATCACTCGAACTGGCGGGGGCCCAATGGAAGATTGCGCTGCATGACGGACGCAGACAGAGTCCAGCGGTACACACGATAAGGGGAGCGCAAGCGGCCCTGCGAGTGCAAGCCCTATTGGAGGTGATTGAGCGGTACAAGCAGAAATGGTCGCTGCCCCAAGATG